>CAYQTZ010000141.1:454-7111 GCA_964420565.1 uncultured Hyphomicrobiales bacterium | reverse complement strand
GGAACGGCGGAGGTGGATGATGCTTTCCTGATCGAAATGGAGAACTGGCGTGAATTGCTTGCCCGCAACTTCGCTCTCAGGAATGGCTCGCTCTCCACACGTGCATTGAACGAAGCAGTGCAAAGGACAATAGACAGAATAGTTTAGGAAATCTTTCTTTAGCAAATCTGGTCTAAAAGAAACAGTATGCTGGTAATCTACTCCTGCAGGTATGTGAAAAAGCGGAGAGGAGCAAGGCGATCAGCTCGGAAAATTTTTCAATACTGCACCTTATGAAACAGAAAAAATCTTATATTAATTCAAGAATGGCTAATATTACCCAAGTGTTCGGCTATATACAATTCTGAGAATATTTTTAAAAAAACGGCTAATATTCTACAGCTTCGGAGAATTGTCAGAATTTCTATTTATCTATCAAGTAAAGACATAAATAATATTTAATCAACTATTGCTATCATTGGCACTGCTTTTGTATTACAGAAGCAGAATAGAAATATTTTTATCAAGATAATAAAGAAATAGTGAAATATTTAAAATACTTTTTAATTGTAATAATTCTGTCGTTTCTTAGTAATGTTGAGTTAAAAGCACAGCCACAGCAGCCAACTTCTATCAGCATTCCTAATATTACTTTGTCTGTAGATACTCAAGACGAAGGCGACGACCTTATACTACCCTTGCAGCTTTTGCTGGTAATGACGGTTCTTACTTTAGCTCCGTCCATATTGATTCTGATGACTTGTTTTACCAGAATAATTATCGTTTTTCACTTCCTGCGATCTGCGATGGGTACGCAAACTCAGCCGCCAAACCAGCTGCTTACCGGACTGGCTCTTTTCCTTACTTTCTTTGCTATGCAGCCAGTATTAAACCAAGCAAACAGCGAGGGGATACAGCCCTATATGCGAGAGGAGATCACCCAATCCGAAGCAGTGGATCGCATCGTAGAACCCTTCAGAGAGTTTATGCTTAAGCATACTCGAGAGGAAGACCTTGGGCTTTTCATTAAATTGAATGGGGAGGATAAACCTTATGACATCACTGAGGTTAGCACTTTTACTATCATTCCGGCTTATGCAATCAGTGAGCTTAGGATAGCATTTCAGATCGGTTTTCTGCTATTCATACCGTTTTTGGTGCTTGATATGGTCATAGCGTCAACTCTGATGTCTCTTGGTATGTTCCTTTTGCCGCCACAGTTAATTTCTCTGCCTATCAAGATACTATAATTCATACTTGTGGATGGCTGGTATCTGGTAATAGAATCACTTATGGCGGGCATAATGAATCCTTAGAAAAATAATATTATAAATAAATATTTCGGAGTAAAAAATGACAGATGTTGTTGTAGTTAATTTAGTTAGAGAGGCGTTTTATTACGTTTTGATAATTTCGGGACCATTACTACTGGCGTCTTTAGTAGTTGGCTTGACCATATCCATCTTTCAGGCGGCAACCTCTATATCGGAGCAAACATTAACTTTTGTACCTAAGATAATAGCTGTGTTTTTAGTAAGTGTACTTATGTTCCCATTTATGATAAGTAGTATGAAAACGTTTACGATAGAAATAATAAAAATGATACCAAATTTATAACCAATTAAGCTATTGGACTAATGATAGATTCTTTATCAATTAACATATTAAGCGGAAAGTTCATCATCGGCATCCTGATGTTTATCAGGATAATGGGTTTGATGGTATCCGGACCGTTTTGGTCAAATCCAGGAATTATCCCACAACTTAAGATGTTCCTCGCTGTAATTTTTGCAGTATTTATAACAGAACCATTTTGGAAAGACCAGCCGATGATTGACTTTCATCTCTGGAATATGGTTTTGCTCACTCTAAAAGAATTTATGGTGGGGGTGGCTATTGGATTTTCTGCCAGAATGGTATTCTGGGGTGCTCGTTATGCTGGTGGTATAATTGATTTCGATATGGGTTACCAAACATCTACACTTTTCGTACAGGGAGAGACACCTACTCTGGTGGGTGAGATAAAAAGCTTGGTAATACTAATGATATTTTTGTTAGTCAATGGTCATCATTTCATTTTACAGGCTCTATGGGCAAGCGTCAGGGCTGTGCCTATTACGACGTTTGCTATCACCGATTCTACAGTGGAGTTACTAATAAAGCAAACTCTTTCAGTTTTTCTGATAGGTGTGAAAATGGCTGCACCAATACTTGTAGCGCTATTTTTGGTTAATCTGGCTTTAGCGTTGCTCGCAAGGGTAGCTCCGCAGACAAATATTTTCATAATGAGTTTCCAGCTTAAAGTAGTAGTTGGTTTACTCGTGCTGATGGCTTCAGTTCCATTATTCGTCTTTATTTCAAAACTTGGACTGGAGCAAATGGAAACGGAGGTTATGAAAATGATATTAAGTTTAAATCCTGAGAGAGTCTAATGAATAGTTTTAATGAAATTATTTTCAATCAATAAAAATCGTAATATAGATAAATGGCTGAAAACAAAGACGGACAAGAGAAAACTGAACAAGCGACAACAAAGCGCATTTTTGATGCCAGAATGCGCGGGCAGGTATCAAAAAGTATGGACGTTACCACCGCTGCTATGATGCTGATAGGAGGTCTTGTTGTTTTTATTCTTGGCAAGCCGATGATGCAGACCTTCCAGAAATTCATGGCTCAGATACTTGCTGATACATCTCATGTAAGGATAGATTACGACAATGCAAGTATGTATTATGCACAGTTAGTCTCTTTGCTGGGACAACTGCTGCTACCTATCATGCTGATAGTTTTTGCCATTGCATTTATTGCAGAAGTAAGTCAGATAGGTTTAAAAATTACACCCAAAAAGTTTACCGAAGGCGGTAATATTAAGAAAATTTTTAATCCATTTTCGGGGCTAAAGAGAATATTTTTCTCAGGGAGATCAGCTTTTGAACTATTGAAAAGTTTATTGAAGATATTTATACTTGGTATAATAGTTTATTGGGTACTAAGCGACAGAATGGAAGAAACCATACTACTAATAGAGAGACCTTTCTTTGTATTTGCTGATTTCATGGTAGAAGTAAGCTTAGAATTACTTATTAAAGTGGGGACGGTATATATTATAATTGCAGTAATAGATATGGCTTATCAGAAACGCCGACATAAAAAAGACCTGATGATGACTAAACAGGAAGTAAAAGAAGAGAATAAACAGATGCAGGGCGATCCTTTCATTAAAGGCAAGATCCGCACTATGATGCGTAACCGTATCCGCCAGATAATGATGGAAAATGTTAGTAAATCCGATGTTGTGATCACGAATCCTACTCACTTTGCCGTTGCTTTGATGTATAAGCCAGGTCAGTCCAGTGCCCCCGTGGTTGTTGCCAAAGGTGTTGATTACCTCGCTGTTCGTATTAAGGACATTGCTAAAGATAATGGGATTACTATAGTCGAGCAGCCACCTTTAGCCAGGGCGCTATATTATACTGTACAGGTAAACAGTGAAATCCCCGAAAAACTATTCAAAGCTGTAGCAGAAGTTCTCGCATATGTTTTTCAATTAAAAGAACGAAGCAAAAACAGATTCAGCAACAGATTAAAAAATATGGCAAACTAATTGCAGTATTCATATTAATGATTGAAATATTTTTTTTGAGGTTCAAATATTTAGAGTCAGATAATAATATCAGCATAAAGCAATATTGATGTAATTATTATATTTCATTATGCTTTATGCCAAATAGAATTTAAAATATAAATAATCTTATTTCTAATATCATTATTCATAAACGAATTCTATAATTAAATAATAACAAAGAATAATACAAACAAAATATTCAAATGGCTAAAAATCAACAATATGCTTTAGGTGGCAGCACAGTAGCAGAAAGATTCAGGAAGAGTGCCTGGGCTGGACTAAAACAAAGCCCCGACCTTCTGCTTGCTGGAGGTGTGATACTTACTATCAGCTTGTTGATAATCCCATTGCCTACTTTCATGGTTGATATGCTCATAGCTATCAATATTTCTTTTGCCATTCTGATATTGCTTATTGCTGTTTACCTGATGAACCCATTGGAAATATCTGCTTTCCCCACGATTTTGCTTATTGCTACACTTTTCCGACTGGGTATAAACGTTTCGACAACGCGGCTTATATTATCTGAAGCCGATGCAGGGGCAATTATTGATGCATTCGGCTCGTTTGTTATTAAGGGGAATTATATTGTCGGTATTATAATATTTCTGATATTACTGATAATCAACTTTGTTGTTATTATCAAAGGTTCTACCCGTATAGCCGAAGTAACTGCAAGGTTTACTTTAGATGCTCTGCCAGGCAAGCAAATGAGCATAGACGCAGACCTTAACTCCGGCTACATTGACGAACAGCAGGCAAAGAAACGCCGCGAACAGCTTACTCAGGAATCAGATTTCTACGGTGCGATGGATGGTGCGGCTAAATTCATCAAAGGTGATGCCATAGCTGGGCTTGTGATAACAGGTATAAATATCATCGGTGGCTTTATTATAGGTATGGTGCAATTAAATATGGAAGCAAGCGAAGCTCTTACTACTTACACTATGCTTACCATTGGCGATGGTTTGGTTTCCCAGATACCCTCGCTGTTGATATCAGTGGCGGCTGGTCTTGTCGTTACCCGATCTGCATCTGAAAGCATGTTAGACGTAGAATTAGCTAAGCAGTTCGGAGGCAAACCTCGAGCTATGTCTGTCGCCGCTATAGCTATGCTGTTAATGGCCTTCCTACCGGGTTTCCCGCCTATTCCCTTTGTAATATTAGCAGTGGGAGCCGGGTCAGTGGCTTTCTTTAAATTCAGAAGTATTTCACAAGATAAAGAAGCTGAAAGACGTGATGAGTTAGCCGAAGCCGAAGAAGCCAGACGCGAAGAACAACCCGTAGAGGATCTGCTCAGAGTGGATCCTGTAGAAATCGAATTGGGTTATAATCTAATCTCGCTCGTTGATGAGACTCAGGGAGGCGATGTATTCAAACGTATAACCAATGTGCGCCGCCAGCTTGCTACAGAACTTGGCATTATTCTGCCGCCTGTAAGAGTTAGAGATAATTTGCAGCTTGACCCCGATGAATATGTAATCAAAATACGCGGCAATGAGCTTGCCAGAAATTCTCTGCATCCCAATATGCTACTCGCTATGAATCCAGGCACTGCAGAAGGAGACATTCACGGCGAGCAGGTAACAGAACCAGTCTTTGGGCTGCCGGCTACATGGATCAGTATTTCGGAGCGTGAAAATGCCGAGATCTTGGGATTCACCGTAGTTGAGTCAGCCACAGTACTAACCACACACCTTACTGAATTACTAAGACGAAACGCAGATAAGCTACTTACACGGCAAGATACCAGCCATCTGATAGAAAATCTGAAGCAGGATTATCCAACCCTTGTGGACGAAATATCCCCAGATACGCTTCCTGTGGCTACTGTGCAGAAAGTGCTTCAGAATCTATTGCGTGAAGGTATTCCTATACGCGACCTTGCTTTGATATTAGAATCTTTGCTCGAATATTACAAAGTAACGAAGAACGTAGATGTTCTAACGGAATATGTACGACATAATCTCTCGGAAACAATTAAGAAATTATATGAAGATATGCAGGGAGTAATCCATACCATAGCTCTTGGACCAAAAATTGAGCAAGCGATGTCAACAGCTTTGCAGACAGGTTCGCAGGCATCAGCATCTCCGTCGTTGGGGTTGCCACCTGATGTAGTTACAAAAGTCAACACCAGCATGAGCGAAGCAGTTGACAGTATAACTATAGCCGGATATATGCCGCTTGTAATATGTTCTGCTCAGGTAAGACCTTACTTCAAGCGAATGATAAGCACTCAATATCCGATGGTAAACGTTATCAGCTACACAGAAATACCATCTGACACAGAAATAGAGATACACGAAACAGTAGATCTGTGATAACATCATTTTCTGTTAAACCGACTTACACTATTAATTCCCGCTGAAAATTGACCCACTTTTTCTATAAACCTGCCCCACCATCACTTATTTGTATATTACAACCTTCTCCATTAAAACATTAGCATTTGACTTAACAGATACATAGTAAATGCCTACTGGCAAATTCCTTATATCTATTGAAATTGCACTTGATAGGTCATGATTATGAAGTTCTAAAACAATTTCTCCGTAGATATTTGATATTGTGATCTTTGCCATATCAGAGCCAATATTTTCTATTGGATTAATAGTTATGAAATCCGAGGAGGGATTTGGAAATATCGAAAAAATATTTTTATCACTGATACTCTTTGTAATTGAAGAAAAAAGTTCTTCAATTGCAAACTTGCTTATAAATACATCAAGGTAATTATTATAGGCATTATAAGTGTTATCAAAGGCATTCGCAGTAACTGGGAAATCGTATGATTGAGTAGCTCCACCTAATAAAATATTGCTATTATTATCAATATCTAAATATGTAGCAATATCTTTGAAGCTACCACCATAATAAGTTGAATAATTCAATTTTGATAACTCTGAATCAAATTGAAATAAAACTATTTCTTCGTCTCCTCCTTTTTTTGTTTTATATGCGTTTTCAGTAATAGGGAAATTAGTAGATTTAGTGTTCCCTGTTACTAAAACATTATTTTGATTATCAACCAGCAATAATTCTCCTGAATC
>CAYQTZ010000141.1:0-444 GCA_964420565.1 uncultured Hyphomicrobiales bacterium | reverse complement strand
TCAGTATCCCTGCCTCCAATATAGGTCGAACTCAAAAGCAAAGATAAATCAGGATTCATTTTGCAAACAAATCCATCAGCATAAGAATTGAATATTTTATTCCTGTAAGCACCTTCAGAAGTAGGAAAATTGGTTGAATGAGTTTTACCTGTTATGTATAGGTTGTTATTCTTATCGAAAGAAAAATCTTTAATCATATCTGCACTATTTCCCCCAAGATAAGTGCTTAAAAGAATATCCGAACCATCATTAGCAAACTTTAAAATCACACTGTCATAATATAATCCTTCTGCCACACTTTTTTGGTAAGCATTTTCAGAAACAAAAAAATTATGGGAATCAGTAGCTCCTCCTATAAAAATTTCATTGTTATTGTTTCTTTTCAGTATAAAAAATGCTTAATCTTCATCAGTACCGAAGTAAGTAGCAAACAATAGTTTATTG
>CAYQTZ010000140.1:0-7116 GCA_964420565.1 uncultured Hyphomicrobiales bacterium | reverse complement strand
AGTATTTCCTGCAGGCATGTGCCAAAGAGGATGATCCGGCAACAGGTGCCAGACAGATGCCTGGCCATTATGGGCATAAGAAATTGAACGTACCCGCACAATCTTCTCCTACAGGCACCCAATTCCTGAATGCTGTAGGTAACGCCATGGCTAATAAAAAGAGCAAGGAAGATTCTTTGGTTTATGTTTCGTCTGGCGAGGGTACAACGAGCCAGGGAGAATTTTACGAAGCAGTAAATTGGGCTTCCCGCGATAAATTGCCCTTAATATTTTGTATTCAGGATAACGGCTATGCTATATCAGTTCCGCGTGCTGAACAGTCCATGGGAACTGCTGTTGTTCATTCATTCTGTTGCTATCAGAATCTGCTGATGAAAGAATTCGATGGCGCTGATATTTTCGAATCAATCAATGCAGCTCGGCTGGCATCCAAATATATCCGTGACGGCAAAGGCGCCGCACTACTCCATGCCGTTGTCGAAAGATTGCTGCCTCACTCATCAAGTGACGACCAGAAGAAGTATCGTTCAGCTGAAGAGCTCAAAAATGCTTTGGACCACCGCGATCCACTAATTCGTCTAAAAGCATATATGATAGAACATGAGCTTGCCACCAAAGCAGAGATTGATGAATTAGAGAAATCAATTAAGAATGAATTGGAAGAAGCCATAGATTGGGCTTTGGAACAAAATGATCCAAAACCAGAAAATTCCATAAAACATGTTTATGACGAAAATCCTCCTGAATTAGATTATGCTACAGAGGAACCCGAAGGAGAAGGCAAATGCGTTTTAGTAGATGCTATTACACATTCACTTTTCGAAGAGATGCGACACAACGACAAAATGCTTATCTTTGGAGAGGACGTAGCCGATCCCAAAGGCGGTGTGTTCACTGCTACTAAAGGTTTATCCACAGAATTTGGCAAAGACCGTGTGTTCAACTCGCCGCTTGCCGAGGCATCTATTATTGGGGTTGCTGTTGGTCTGGCAATAAGAGGATATAAGCCTGTAGTAGAAATTCAATTTGGCGATTATATCTGGCCCGCATTTCAGCAGCTAAGGAATGAACTTGCCACTATGCGTTTCCGCTCAAATGGTAATTTCTCCGCTCCGGTTGTTGTTCGTGTTGCCGTAGGTGGATATATCCATGGTGGATTGTGCCATTCCCAGAATATCGAAGGATTTTTCGCACATATCCCCGGCTTGAAAGTAGTTTATCCAAGCACCGCAGCAGATGCCAAGGGCTTGCTGAAAACTGCCTGCCGAATGTCAGACCCTGTTATCTTCTGCGAGCATAAAGGTATGTACAGATTGCCCCACGCCACTACTCCAGAGCCAGGCGAAAATTATCTGATAGAATTTGGCAAGGGGAAAATATTCAAAAAGGGCAAAGATGCCACAGTCATTACTTGGGGTATGGGTGTCCGCGACTCAATGAATGCCTCAAAGAAAATCGAGAAGGAAACAGGGAAAACTATTGAGATAATTGACTTACGAACTATCGTCCCCTGGGACAAAGAACTTGTAATAGAGTCCATCAAAAAGACAAATCGCGCCATAGTAGTTCACGAAGATACCTGGACCGGAGGATTTGGCGGCGAGATTGCATCTTATATAGCACAAAACGCTTTCAATTATCTCGATGCACCTGTGCTGAGAGTTGCGGCAAAAGATTCACCCATACCTTATGCTCTGCCTTATGAAACTGATGTGCTGCCTAACGAAGCAAAGGTTAAAAAAGAAATTGAAAAGCTACTTGACTTTTAATGACTAATGAATTAACTTATTATTAAAATAAATTTACTTTAAGATAGTCTTTCTAAACCAAGAATATCTTCTATAATTTAATATTAAATATGGAGTAAGTACAAATGAACTATTTTAAAATGATTGCTATAGCAATTGTAGGATTTGCATTATTAATAGCATGCAGCAAGCCCGAAGGCGAAAAAATTGAAACAGAAGACGCAAAAGACGTTAACGCAGAAGTTGGCGGCGTTGAGTATATCGTAGATACTGATGCAAGTATCATTCATTGGGAGGGATCAAAACCAACCGGCACCCATAATGGCACAGTTAACCTAAAAGAAGGTAAGCTGATAGTAGAAGATGGAAATATCGTAGGAGGAGAATTTGTAATTGACCTCAGCACGATAATCAACCTTGATCTGGAAGATCCCGAGATGAACCAGAAGCTCGTTGGACATTTGAAATCCGAAGACTTTTTCCACATTGAAAATCACCCTTTGGCTGTGTTTACTATCACAGAGGTAAAAGATGCTGTTGCACAAAAAGAAGATCAGATAGCTATTACTCACATGATAACTGGCAATCTGGTAATGAAAGACCAGGTAAAAAGCATAACATTCCCTGCTATGGTTACGATTATTGATGGTATTATTAAGGCAGAGACTATTAAGTTCGTTATTGACAGAACTAACTGGAACGTTAATTATGGCTCAAAATCCATCTTTGATGATTTGCAAGATCAATTCATACACGACGATATGGGATTAAAGATTAATCTTATAGCAAAGAAATAGATTATGCACAGAAAATGGATTGATTTTTATAAAAGGTATTAATACCAAAAATTGATTATACCAATCAATCTTTATAATGATAAAATCAAAAATGTCGGAACTAATAAAAAAGTTCCGACATTTTTTTAGTGTGCCCCGCATGGGTAATAACTATAGGGTGGAAGTCCCGAACGTGCCTTGATAGTTGGAAACGTTAGCTAAAGACAAACCAGACCATAGCGAGGTGGCATCTTTTGATAAATTCAGAACTCCTGATCCTACTACGTAAAATAAAGAGTTATGAAGATTGGGTAATAAACAATAATTTCGCTGAATTTTGGATATGTATTAGTTTCATTGGAGCAAGGAGTTATGATATTATTCAGAATAGCAGTATTATAACATTTTTTAGTTTTGCGATCGTCTTATATTTTTATAGGCAAAGCACACAATTACTACTTGGTATAAGGTTTTATTTACTGGGTTATCCCCTTTGAGTGAGAATAACACCAGTTATTATTATAATACCTCCAATTACGAATTGGACTGTCAGGACGTGCTGAAAAATAATTACTGCGAGTATTGTAGTAAACACGGGTTGAAGATTATTGAAAACGGCTGCTTTGCTGGCATCAATCTTCCTCAGGGCAACGTACCAGATAGCATAAGCAAAACCCGACATCACTACACCAAGATAGCCGATCTGAAGCCATTCGACTGATGTGATCTCTGCCATTTTTAACTCTACGGGCCAAAGCATAAAAATTGGTACAAAAATAATGAACCCTGTGATCATAGATATGCCTGTAGAAAATAATGCACCATATTTGCGAGAAATATTCTTGCTGAGTATCAGATAAAATGCAAAAGACAAACTCGCCGTAAGCACCAATATATCTCCAAAAAAGGAATCAGAGCTAATATCAAAACCCTTTTCGAATAATACTAAGAAGGTTCCTGCAAATGCTATGAATATACCTGAAGTTCTTATTCGGGTACGTGGTTCGCCGAAAAAGGTCGTTGCTATAACATATACAAAAACGGGGGTTAGAGCATAAGCTAAAGCTACGTTTGGAGCAGATGTATAAAATATGCTGTTCATAAACAGGAATTGATTAAGTGGAATATTCAAAAAGCCAATAAGGAAAAGCATACCAAGATCTTTTATTTCAATTTTTCGTAACTTTTTAGAGACAATAATGATATAAATAATATAGACTACAGAGGATATTGCCCCTCTGAAAAAAGTAATTACAGCAGGGCTTTCAGTAAAAGTTAAGTCCTTAGCTATGATATGAGTGAAGGAAGCTAATAACTGCTGCAAAAATATTAAAATGTACATTTATTCCTAACCATTGATAGTAATGTCCCAACTTGTGCTTCGTAGCAATATTTGCGAGATGCAATTTCGCATTTTTTTTTATATTTATTACTATTCAAATAAATATGCTTGATCTTATCTGCAATTTCTTGTGGACTCGCATTTGCGTCTATCAGTTCTCCAATACTGTCCTCTTCCAGCACATCTCTCATAGCTGGCAGATCGCTCACCAACGAAGGAATGCCCGCCATACAATATTCAAATAGTTTATTCGGCAGGGCAAGTTCATAAGAATAGCTGATTGGCTCAATGAAAACGACACCGATATCAGCCGAGGAGGTCCATTTATGTAATTCGCTGTAAGGTATTGCTCCGCAGAAATGGACTCTGTCGTCAAGTTTCAAATGTTTGCTGTGCTTTTCATATACAGCTCTTTTGCCACCTTCGCCAAGTATAAAGAAATGCGCATTTTCTATTAATTGCAGTGTGTCAATTATTCTTCCGATTCCTCTTCCCGAAAGTATCATACCTTGATAGATTATAGCAATATCGCTATCTGCCAGCTTGTATTTCTGCCTTAGAAGATTCGATTCTATTGGCTCGCTCGTAAAGGGCAGATTCATTATTATATGATATGATATATTATGCTTAAAATATTTTTTCAGATATTCGGCGTCCAATTTCCCGGAAACTATGACTTCATCTACATATTGTATATAATATTTCTCGTAAACTGATAGTATCTTTTGTTTTATTTTATTTTTATGCAAAGGACCCAGAGCTGAATATATCTCACGGGAATCATAAATGAATTTAGCATTATATTTTCTGGTGAATCTTCTGACAATATGCATTGAATAAAGATCTTCTGCTATATAAATTCTTGCTTTGATATTGGGTATTAGTGCTTTCGTTGATTTAGAGAAATCTAACCAACGGCTCCACATCCTGAGGTGTGAAGATTCTATAATGTAATGAATAGTGATCTCATCAGACTGTATATTCATATCTTCAGAGTAATTCAATAGTTCCGAATTATCTACCAAAGCGATGATGCAAACTTTAATCCCATTATCAGACAATGCTTTTGCCATATTAAGAGTGCGTGCATCGGTAGATAATTTGTTGAAGGCAACAAAACAAACATCATACTCTTTGATTGAAGCGTCGGACATTTCTTGCTTAGTCTCCAAAATGGTAATGATAAGTACTTCGCAATATACCTCTGGAATCAAAGCGTTCCTTGAAATGAATGAGCCCCAAAGATGGAGTCATCGGGTCTTCAGCGGAGGTATCCTGAGAAACACCTATGTCAACCCATTCATATCCCTCTTCTGTGGCTTCCCTGATAGTTTCGTGCATTATCAGATATATGGGTTTCAGATGTTCGTATTCGTATTTTAACATATTGTAGAAGCATAGCACAACTTTACTGTTCGGAAAAAACAACCACGAGCCGGCTATTGGCTTTCCTTTGTGATAAACCATATTGAGCCGAATATTTTCTGGCATCAGGTTCTGCAGCTTGAGCATATCTTCTAAGGAGTGTGTGGGGGTAACGTTGTGGCGGGCTTTGTTTTCAATCAATATTTCATTGAAAGCGGCATAATCATCACTTTCCTTGATTGTAATATCATTTTCGCGAAGAATCTTCCTAACGGTTTTTCGTGCAGTTTTATCAAAAAATTGCAGGAAGTTATCGCCTCGCTTCAAATCTATTACGTGAGAAATATAATGCAGTTCGAAATCAAATTTGCGATAAAGCATAGCATACTCAATATGCTGGTTGTAATTATGAGAGTAAACGAGTGGTGCCGGTATTAAAAACACATCACGGAAGCCCTTCTCTCTGCTGAATTCCATAAAAGAATCAACTATTTGCAAACTAATCTCAAAGCGAATATCTTCTGTAACTATACTCCCGTAACTTGCTCCGACGGGCGACCAGAAAGTTTTGCCCTCGTTGCTTAGTCCTCCGGGCAAAACAGCTATTAATTTATTATTTTGATAAAATAACAGATGATAAAAATTAAATTTGTCTTTGCGATGATAATCAAGAAACTGCTGTTTGTGAAACATAGTTCCATTATTAGAGCTTTCTACGAATGCATCCCATTCTTCTCTGTTTTCCGCTTTATACTCGGCAATAGTGATTTTAGCCATTATTCACTTCTGATAGTTAATCTTTTCGATTTTGACGAAACAAGTGTGATTTTACTTTTTTATACCGACATTTACTATGTGAATATCTATTACTTTTTCTATATCATTGGGGTTCATCTCAGCCAGGAATCCCCTTTTGCCACAATTTATATATATCTTATCCAGATCAAGAATGGATGCTTCAACGAAGGTCTTTATTTTCGATCGTGTGCCGAAAGGACTTGTGCCGCCAAACTGATAGCCGGTCATTTTCATAGCTTTGCTCTGATCTGCGGGCATTACATTTTTTACAGACATTTGTCTGGCAAGTTCTTTTTCGGAAACTTCCAAATCGCCGTGCATGAGTACTATAATGGGCATACCGCTATCAGTTTCAAAAACTAATGTCTTGATAACGGAATGCTCTTTAACTCCAAGCTCTTCAGCGCTTTGTCGGGTGCCACCCTTTTCCTGATAATCGAATAAGTGTGGTATGTAATCTACATTTTTCTCTTTTAAATGTCTTACTGCTAATGTAGCAGGAAAAGATTTCTTACCCATAGTTACTACTTCTTTAATGCTCTGAAGGATTTCCTAATGTTATTTTCTATGAAATTATGATCTTTTTTATTGTCAGGATCAAGTATTGTCCCATCATCATAAAAGACTAAGTACGGATCTAATTGTATTGATATTGTAACGATATTGCCTTCGTCAAATTCTATATATTCAAGAATATCAACAGTTAGATTGGCCGTTAGCTGCCCATTAAAAACAAATCTGCTTTCATTATCGCCAAAGAATTTCTTGCCTTCTATTATCACAGAATATCTGTCTGGAGTAGCAAAATCGGCAAAAACAGTATCCTCTGCATAAATAGAGGTTTCGCTTGCAGAAAATCTATGAAGTTCAAATTTTATTTTGTCATAAATATCGGGTTCAATTTCTAAGGATCCGATAAAGTGGTCTGAGCTGTCCGAGTGAAATAGAAGTATATTAGGACCTATCTTTATAACGTCGCTATCGTTAGTGCTATCAGAATTTAATTGGTGTAAGAGCATCCTGGATATCAGAATTCTGGCTCTTTCAATTTTTATCGAATCAACACCACTTGCTAAAGAGGAATTAT
>CAYQTZ010000139.1:0-7135 GCA_964420565.1 uncultured Hyphomicrobiales bacterium | reverse complement strand
CAATTTTCTGAAATTCCTCATATTTTGACTGATTATCCTGTCGTTTCTGCAGTTTTTCGTCAACGCGTGAAATCCATTCAGCATTGTCGGAAAAATTCTTTTTCACAGCTTCTACGACTGATTTCATTTCGTCTAAGTTAGTAACCACTTCTTCGGCGATTTCTAATGTTTCTGCGGCATAATCTCTATCTTCGAGTACGGATAGTATTTTATCTGTTATCTGAATAAACTCAGGTGTAGTAGTTGCAGTATCCTCAGAAATTTTCAGGATTTCTCTACCAAATTCCTTTTCGGAGAGATTTTTTATTACATCATCGAAAATCTCTAAATAAACAGGGAATTTTTCGATTGCTGCAAGTGCTTTCTTATATATTTCTTTGGCTCGTGGTTTGTCGTCAAGCTTGACAACTATTTCGGCAGCAAGTCCCATCAAATCTTTAGGCGACTGAAGGCTTTCCGTAGCTCTGCCATATATCTCGGAGGCATATTCGGTATCTTTCAAATCGTCTATGATAGCAGCGGCGAGATCGGTAAGATCTTTTGCTGCAATCATTTTACTTTCTGCACGGGCATAGAACTTCTTAGCTAATTCTTTGTTCCCCATTTCGACAGCAATTTTTTTAGCAAGCTGAAGCAATTTTGCTGTATCATTAATATCATTCAGACCTGCTTCGTAAGCTTCGGCTGCAGCTTCTTTATTTTTCATTAAATCCCAGTAACCTTCAGCCAGATCTATATTCTCTTCGCCTGTCATAGCGAAATCTTTTGCATTATCCATCATTTCCTGGGCTTTATCGTCATCTCCGCAAAAGAGTTTGAATCCTTTAGCCAAAAGAACACTGTCCTTAGTGAATTGTGCGTCATCTTCTACATCTTCGAGTATTTCTTTTGCCCAATCTTTATCATCAAATAATTTGAAGCAACCTTCTGCATAGTCATAAGCTTCCTGTATTTGGTCAACGAGTTTTTCTGCTTTTTTGTAAATACCTTTTGCTGTTTCTTTGTCGCCACCATCACTGATAAGTGATTCTGCAAGATTTGCATAATCGCTTATCTGTTTGAATTGGCCTGTTACTTTATTTAGTAATTCTTTGGCGAGTTCGTCGTCGCCGATGTCTTCCTGAACATATTTGGATATAAGAAGTATATCCTTAATATCTTTTGCATCATCTGCGGCATTTTGCAGCAGTTCTTTAGCTCTGTCTTTATCGCCGAGGTAAATGGCAATAGCGTGACCGAGCTGGGCAAATTCACCGGCTTCGAAGCATGCATCTTCTGCTTCTTCTAACATTTCTTCGGCAGCAGCTTTGTCGTCAAGACCTGTGGCAAGTATCTCTGCAACTGCAATATAATCTGCCGGCATGGCGCAATCACCTTCGGCAGTTTCCATAAGTTCTTTTACATAATCCTTGTCTGCTGGTTCCTGCAGAGCTTCTTTTGCCAGATTACAATAATCCTGAACTGTAGTGCACTCTGCTTCTCTTGGTTCGAGTTTTTCTCTGGTAGCCATATTGAAAATCTCCGTATTAATTGAAAATATATTGAATATTATAGTTTTCAGTCTAAAATACTTATCCATATAATAAGCCAATATCAAACATAGTGATTTTCATATTTTAATGCAAAGTCATTTTATATTATTATAACAAGATATTGGTATAAAGTAACCAAGATGTGTTTGATTGAATTATGTTGAAATTGCTATAAGTTATTGGACTTTTCTATAGGGTAGTTCAACTCTTATGGTAGTTCCTCTACCTACTTTGCTATCTACTTTGATTTTGCCTTTCATAGTATCCACGCATTTTTTGACTATTACCAACCCCAAGCCGGACCCTTTTTTATTATCTACATTTGAGCTGCGATGAAATGCCTCAAAAAGATATTTCTGATCTTCTTCGGGAATTCCAATGCCCTGGTCCATAACTTTTATATCTAAGGTTGTTTCATTAATAAACAGATCAATTCTTACTTGATTGCCCTGATCAGAATATTTCAGCGCATTAGACAGCAGGTTAGAGATGATTTGCTGGGTTAGCTTTCTGTCAGAGAAGATATCGTATCTGCGAACATTTGATTTAAACTCTATGTGGTGCTTTTCGTGGTCAACTATTTGCAACTCTTCGATTATACTCTGTACAAAGGAAATTATCTCAAATCTTGTTTCTTTGTATCTTAGTTTTCCAATCTCGCTTTTTCCGATTATTAATATTTCTTCGAGCAGATCATTCATATTATTTACTGAAAGCTGTATTTTTTTAAGATTATTTTGGAAATTTTCTTTATCGCGGATATTGAAATACTCTTCGAGTAAATATGTAGTAGTAAGGATTACTGTAAGTGGTGTTCTGTATTCATGTGATACCATTGAGATAAACTTTGTTTTCATCTGATTTAGCTCTTTTTCGGCTTTTAGCGATATTGCTAATTCTTCTTTTGCTTTGTATAGCTCGTCCTGTGCTCTTTTTCGCTCTTCGTTTTCATATCTCAATTCTTCGAGCGTATCTTCGAGCTGTGCAGTTCTTTCCTGTACTCTTTTTTCGAGTTCATCGTTAAGTCTATTGATTTGATCTTCGGCTTCTTTTCTGTCGGTGATGTCTATACATGTAATTAATATAGATGGTTTGCCGGCATATAAAATTGGCTTTGAATAATGATCTATCCAAATCACATCTTCATTTTTCCTTAAGCCTCGATATGAGTAATGATTTAAGGCGCTACTGTCACTTGCCATCTTTTTTTGGTATTGTTCAGCAACGAATTCGCGGTCTTCGGGATGAACCATTTTTAAGAAATTGCCAGGTTTCATATCAAGAATTTCTTCTTTTGTGTAGCCACTGAAATTTTCAAATGCTTTATTAGTATAAATGATACGATTATCCTGAACAATAGCTAATCCCATTAAAGATTGTTCGGAAATAGTCCTGAATTTTGCTTCGCTTTCGAGCAAAGCTGTTTCTGCTTGCTTTTGGCGTGTGATGTCCTGCGATGCACCTAAAATAGCAATAACGTTATTATTCTCAGTAATAGGTTTGACGAAATCACGTATATACTTTACCTCTCCGGATTTGGTAATTATTCTATATTCATTTATTAGTTCATCTTTAGTTAGTATATCTCTGGACTTTTTAATAATACCATCTAAATCATCAGGATGCACAAGTGAGGACCATCCATTTTCTAATAGATTCATTTCGTCATAGCAATAACCCGTAATACTTTCAAAAGCTCCAGTTATCCAAACAATTTGAGGGAGCATATTATCATCTACGGTAGCATAATAAGCGTAATCAGATATCATCTGAGATACTAACCTATGGCGTTCTTCACTGATCTTTAAAGCTTTTTCGGTTTCAATTCTTCTGGTTATGTCTCTGAGTATTCCCTGATAGCCAATTATCTTGCCCTCTTTCGATTTTCTTACGTTAGCCTTCATCAAGCAAGTCAGGGTATCGCCATTTTTCTTTTTTAATTCTAATTGATAGTCTTTTACTAATCCTAACTCAAGCAAAGTTTTTCTGAGTTTTTTCTTCTCTTCCTGATCTGCATATAAAAAATCTGATTTAATATTAGAAAATTCAGATTCTGAATAACCAAACATATTTATCATTGCATTATTAAAATCTATGTAATTCCCTTCTAAATCAGTAAAATAAATAGCATCAGGAGTGTTTTCGAATAAATTAAGGTATCTTTTGCCGCTTTCTAATAATGCGTATTCTGAATCTTTTAGTTTTTGTTTTAAAATAATATGCTGGTAGGCATTATGTATAGTAGTTGGTAAGAAATTCAGGAAGTTAGTGTCTTTCACAAGATAATCATAAGCTCCTAATTTCATCATATTTACAGCGGTCTTTTCACTTCCGTGCCCGGTCATTATCATAAAAGGTATTGTTAGTCCCTGCTCTTTTAAGATATCAATTATTTGCTGGCTGTTCATATCCGGCAACATTAGATCCAACAGCATCAAAGATGGCTTTTTCTTAGCGATTTCTTCCAAAGTTTGCTTACCTGTTTTTGCAGATCTTACAGAATAGCCTTCGCTTTTCAAACGTTTTTCGATCAATCTGATGATACCTGGATCATCTTCAGCTATCAATATGTCAAAATTCATATTCATTAATTTTCACCAAGTAATAATTTGACTGAACCGGGAACTTCTATAACAGATAAGAACATACCCAGTTTATTAATTGCACTTGAAAAGTGGTCATAATCTACGGGCTTTACGATATAAGTACTGCAACCAAGTTTATAGGAGTAATCAATACACTTGGGGTCATCGGCAGTTGTCAGCATTATTACTGGAATAACCTTTAGTGCATTATCGCTTTTTATTCTTTTCAGTACTTGAATTCCATCTATTTTGGGCATTCTGATATCCAACAAAAGAAGATAGGATTCGCCGATATTACTAAGAATACTTTCTTTAGTTTTTTCAAGAAAATCCGTTATCTGCAATCCGTCTTCAAAAGTCATGATCTTGTTCTGCACTCCCGATCGTCGCAAATTATTGATCAAAAGTTTCAAGTGTCCCGGGTCGTCTTCTGCAACAAGTAAAGTAACTTCTTTATTCATGTTCAATCAAATTAAGTTATATAAATCGTTAACGTTTATTCATTGGTAAAGTAATATAAAATGTAGTTCCCTTTCCGGGTTCTGAATCTAAAGAAATTTTTCCATTATGCCGATCTATGATTTTTTTTACAATAGTTAATCCCAGCCCCTCGCCCTGAGTCTCAGAAGGAGCTAATCTGTGAAAGAGTTCAAAGATTTTTCCATGAAAATCTTTTGATATGCCTATGCCATTATCTTTTATATGATATATGTTCATATTGGATGTAGATGACGCTGATATATGAATAAAGGCTCCCTCTTTATTATCTGAATATTTAACCGCATTGCCTATGATATTGGCAAAAACTTGACTTATTTGGTCTTCATCGCCATAGCAAGAAGGCAAATTATCTTTCCTGATAGCTATATTCTTTTCTTTAATTTGAAATTCGAGATTATTAATAGCGTTTTCCGCCAATTTATTCATATCGAGCATTTTCATATTAAGCTCTACTCTGCCATATCGCGATAATTTCAGTAAGCCTTTTAAAAGAGCATCCATCCTATGCACGCTTGATTGAATATAAGATAAAGATTCAGGTAGATCAATATCAACGATTCTATTCAAAGATTCCTGATCTTTTTCTTCAGTAACAAACCTATCGGAAATCGACTTTAATTCTTCTATTGAAAGGAATACTTCATTGCTAAAACCTTGTATATTAACTAATGGAGATCGAAGATCGTGGGAAGTAACATAAATTATTTGCTCGAGTTCATTGTTTTTGTCTATAAGCTCTTTGTTTAAAATTTCTTTTTCTTCTTCAACATTTTTTCTGCTTGTAATGTCGTTTAATGTAGTATATATTCTTCGTAATTCATTGCCTGTATCGTTTAATATTGGTATAGCGCTAACCATAACCCAGCGATAAATTTTTTCTTCTTTGTTAAAAATACCCATTATCACATTTTCTACTTTCCTGCCAGTTCTCATAGCGACCCAGGCGGGGAAGTCTTCATTAATGAAATCAGTTCCATTTTCGTGTATTACATCCCAATTGGATAAATCAAATCCACTATTCTTCATTTCTAATGAAGACATAGAAAACAGGTATTCAGCAGCTCTGTTGGCGCTCATTACTCTGCCGTCGGATGCAAAATAAATAGCCCCTTGAGTCATAGTTTCAAACAAGACTCTGTGGTATTCTTCAGATTCTCTAAGAGCAATTTCAACTATATCTCTTTGGCGGTCTCTTCTTTCAATTTGCTCGAGCATATTATTAAAGCCATCGTATAATATGCCAATTTCGTCATCACCTGATTTTTTTGCCCGAATACCATAATCCTTATTATTAGATATCCTTTGAGTTAGATAAGTCAATTCTAATATGGGTTCAGATATTACATTTTGAAGTGAAGAAGCTGGAAAAATAGATATTAGAGCAATGAAAATAAGGACTATGACTATGACTATTAAATAATTGAACAATCCTTCTACCAATTCATCATAAGATGCCACTACTTGGATATTACCATAAAAAACTTCTTCGCTTATAATCGGTTTGATTATATTTAAGCCATATTTATTTTTATAAGTCGTATCTTTTTTTATAGAGGGTATATTATCAGGTGTTTGAATAATATCATATGTTTTATCTTTATAATATGTTGCAAAAAGCATCCCATCTGAGTCAAAGACAAAAGCAGCCTGGATAATCGGAATATAACTAAGTTTCTCTAATGCCTCTTCCGTGCCTTCTTTATCAAGAAGCGACAAGGAAGATACGCAGTATTGAGAAACTAATGCAGCGCTCATATCTGCTTCATTTTCGAGATCTGATTTCATATTGTCGTACTCGAAAAGCAGAATACCAGTAAACCCAATGATAGCTGAGATAACTGTTACAGTTATTATTATAAGTACAATTTTTGTTCTTATAGATGTATCTTTGAATTTTTTCATTTGAGTATTACTGGAATAATTTCATTAAAAAAATCCGATTTAATCTTAAAGCCAATGCATTCAGCTAATGATACTACTGAGAGATCTGTATTCTCAGGTTTTAGAGTATTAATAGCATATTTATATACAGCCAATATATTGATTGGTGTGATATTGAATAATTGAAATATGTATCTTCTTTTTTTCAAGTTAGTCCGATATATTTATTATATAATAATACAAATATTTTAGATAGTAAATATACGTATTATTTACTCCTGATACAAACAGAAAATTGACGAGAATTAGACTATATAACTCTCTTCAATATTCTGAATATCATTGTTGTAACGCAAGTATTATGCCAGAACTCAGATTTTTATAAATTTGTCTGTAATAACTTGTTCTGAAGTGATTATTTTAATGAAGTATATACCTTTAGGACTGTTTGCCATATTTATCCTAATATCATTTAAAGTGTTATATTTATCTGAAAGCACCAACTCTCCTAAAGAATTGTATATTTCTAAAGAGAATTCGTCTTTAATAATATTATTAATTGTAATGGAAAAAATTCCATGATTTGGATTTGGATGTACCGATAAATCATTGTTCTCGAAATAAATGATCTTGTTT
>CAYQTZ010000138.1:0-7157 GCA_964420565.1 uncultured Hyphomicrobiales bacterium | reverse complement strand
TCCAAGTAGTGAACACGCATGCGTGTTCACTACGGTTCGGGGTGGCCTGGGGCTGTGGCTGGTAAGAACGCAACATTATCCAAGTGCAACTTGGACAGAAAAAATCCTTACCAAATCGGAATTTGGTAAGGAGGGAATTAGTAATTCTTAATTGACTACGCTCTTCTCCACACAAACACGCTACCAACACCAGCCAGCAAGCCGATGAAGATGATAACTGCCCACTCTGTGAGCGTGGGAATTACAAATGCAGATAGCACTGGTCCTTTGTTAGTCATAATCCATGTGCCTCCGGCAAAGTCGAAACCGCAGGTTTCAAAAATTGATTGGTCGGCGAAACCAGAGTTATCAAGACCAGTTATTCCGGTAGGAAAACCAGAACCCCAACCATCTGATGTTCCAGATGTTTCAGTGTTCCAATAACAGCAGGTATATCCTCCATAAGCTTCACCAACAAAGCCACCTACATAGTTAGAACCTGATGGTTCCCCTATAGAATAGCAATAGCTGATAGTAGAACTGTTAAATCCGTTATATCCGCAGAAGCCACCGACATAATCATCACCATCAGCACTCCCGGTTGCATAGCAATTGCTGATGGTACTATTGATATAATTATATCCGCTGGTATAATTCCTTCCGCAGAAGCCACCGACATAACTACCAGATCCCGTAACACTCCCCGCAGAATAGCAATTCTCGATTGTAGAAGATTCATTTTTTCCGCAGAAGCCTCCGACATACAAAGTTCCCGAAGCACTCCCGATAGCATAGCAATTCTCGATTGTAGAATAAAAATTATTATATCCGCAGAAGCCACCAACATTCGAAGTTCCATCAGCGATCCCGGTAGCATAGCAATTGCTAATGGTAGAGTTATTATTATATCCGCAGAAGCCTCCGACTTGATCACCTGTTCCCGTAGCACTCCCGGTTGCATAGCAATCACTGATGGTACCATCAAGATTAAGTCCGCAGAAGCCACCGACATAATTCTTACCATCAGCAGTCCCGGTAGCATAGCAATCACTGATGGTACTATTGTTTTCATTCCTTCCGCAGAAGCCACCGACATTAGAACCGTTCCCCGTAGCACTCCCGGTAGCATAGCAATTGCTGATGGTAGAATAATTATTATTATATCCGCAGAAGATACCTACAATATAATTTCCCATAATGCTTGCATCTTCAACTCCAAGATTGCTTATGTTAGCACCATCAGTATAGCCGAATAAGCCGACATAATTAGTGATGCTTAAATCAATATCCAGATTTCGTATGACGTGTCCTTTGCCATCGAAGTTGCCTTTGTAACTAGAAGAAGAATTTGTCCCAATTGGGTCGGTAGAGGGAGTTGTTGTTGAATTATAAGAACTCATATCAAGATCAGCAGCAAGCTCGGTGTAAGTACCTGCAACCCAATAACCTTGATTTTGGGCAGTAGTTTCGTTCATAAAATCGAGCAAATCGTCTTCATCTGAGATAATAAAAGGATCGCCGACAGTGCCATTGCCAGTAATAGCAAAAACTTGGCTTGCACCAAATAGTAACGCAATAAACATAGTCAATAAATACTTTTTCATAGGTCGCCCCGTTTTTGATAATTAAATAAAATATATTAATGCATATTATATTCTAAAGAACGAAACTGAACAAAAATAAATAATAAAGTTAAAATTTCAAAGTATAATTGCTAATTATATGTGATTTTGGCTTTTGTAGCTGGTAAGACAAAAAATCAGATTATCCAAGTGCAACTTTGACAGAAATATTCCTTACCAAATCGGAATTTGGTAAGGAGGGAGCAACTCCCCAGCCCTCTCCCAAACTCCGATTCAACCTCAATCCTCATTCCCAAACTCCGATTTGGGAATGCACTTTTCACAATAAGATGATCCAAGTAGTGAACACGCATGCGTGTTCACTACGGTTCGGGGTGGCCTGGGGCTGGTAAGAAAGCAACATAATCCAAGTGCAACTTTGACAGAAATATTCCTTGCCAAATCGGAATTTGGTAAGGAGGGAAATATATCTATTTGAATAGTCTTTGAACTAATTGGCTTTAAAAGTGCAAATGAATTTTAAAGAAGAATAAGCAATTGGAAGATAAGTAGTATCCTGAATTTTTTCACATTAACTTTGATAGTTTGGGGAGAGTTCATATTTTCGAGATTTCCTGTAGTTTATAGTACTTTACATTATCAAGATAATGAAAAATTATTTCCTTGATTTGTTTTCTCACTTTCTTCACATCAAACAAAAAATCAGCTCTATCAATTATCGAAAGTGAAATATGACCATGAGTAATATGAAAAAATGACTCAGCCAGCACCATAGAACTCTCTGAGCTCAATCCTGTATATTCCTGAATAAATCCTGAGAGAGTATTTAATCCTGGCTCAATTTCTCTGGCAATTTCGTTCTTTACATTTCTCATTGCTTCTGCTGGATATGAGTTCATGAACATGATCTTATAAAATTCCCTGTTTTCAAAGCCGAACTCGATAAAGCCATCATAATATGCTAATATTTTATCTTCAATGGTTTGGGCTTTATTGATCTTTTTTCTTAGTAATTCCGCTAATTTGACCCTTCCATCAAAGATCAAAATATAGATCATCTCATCTTTAG
Source organism: uncultured Hyphomicrobiales bacterium (assembly GCA_964420565.1). GTDB lineage: Bacteria > Bacteroidota > Ignavibacteria > Kapaibacteriales > UBA2268 > CAYQTZ01. The sequence continues at coordinate 4,526 of CAYQTZ010000138.1, read as the reverse complement.
TTTTGAAGTGATTATAAATACTTGCCGCTTTTACCCCTGCTCCTTTGGCAATACTCCTCATATTGAGCTTTTCATAGCCATTTTTAGCAATGAGTTTCTTTGCAGACTCAATTATCTCAGATCTATAGTTTTTCTTTGGCATCATTCTTTGGTATATCTTCAAAATTTCACAACAAAAATAAGAATTTTTGTGTATTTATGGAAATATCAATGAAAATGTGCCACTCTATAAAATGAATGGCACATCATTGATTAGAACAGTTTATATTTTATATACTATATCCCACTGACAATCCGCCCCATATCTGGAATACAGATCCAAGAGGTTGAAAAGCCGTACCTTCATTATTTGTTGGGCTTTTCGTTCCCAAAAATGGTGTTGCTAAAGCTTTGAAAATCCATCTGCTGTCTTGTGGCTGATATCTGTAACCTACAGAAACTGTAGGATTCATAAAATAATCTGTGTTACCCGAATATTCGACCAGATCGCCTGTATTTATTAGATTCATGATTCCCAGTCCAAATTCAGTGTAATGTCCTTCACCAAGCTCCAGAAGATAACCGATAGAAATCGGGAAGCTCATTAGCTCCGATGACTTATCTGTTTCACTTTCCATAAGATGGAAGAAGGATATTCCGGCACTAACCACAAAATCATCAACGAATTTGTATTCATAGTTAATGCTATAGATCAAACCTCTACCTCCGAGTTCAAAAGAAATTGAATGGCGATTGACGTTATTCTGTCCAAATAGGTTAGTCGCTAATAATAATATACCTGCTATTGTTATAATTAATTTACTCATTTATTTTACTCCTTATTAGCTTATAAACTTCGTTACCATCAATATTTGATTCATATCTTTCTGTTGCCTGATACATGAGATAACTGGCAGTGGACATTCCAGTATTATTTCTCATTACCACTGCAAGATCTCTTGCTTTGTCAACCACAAGGAACTGCCCGCCTGAGCCATCTGCCCAGAAAGTGTTTTCATCATCATCTACCCACCATAGATAAGCATACCCTTCCATTAGTTCATTTTCGAGTAGATCTTCGTCTTCTGGTTGGTTTGAAACAGCTTTTACGCTTTCTTCCACCCAATATGATGGAATTATCTGTACGGCTCCCCATTTGCCTTCATTCAAGTATATAGCTCCAATTCTGGCAAGGTCTTCAGCTGAAATATAGACTCTGGTTTGCGGATATTGTGTGTAATCAACATATTCATAAGTAACATTATTAGGAGAAAAGGTTTTCATTCCAGTAGGAACAGCAAGCCACTCATATATCAATTCTCCTATTTTCTTTCCAGTAAGATCTTCGAGGATAATGGGAAGTATATTGAAATCCCAGTTATTATAGTAAAAATGCTCACCGGGCAGATATTCTCCTCTTTTTGGTCTTCTCTCTTTCATCCCTTCAGATTCTCCTGAAGCAGGAATATATATGCCCGACCTTGCCTGAAGTAGATGTCTGATTGTGGCAGTTTTTTCTGTTTCTGTCAGTGGATTTTTGCTATCATCTATACCCATCTCAGCCAAAGTAGCATCAATATTTACGATGCCTTTTTGCTGAGCTATCCCATAAAGGGCGCTGAAAATGCTTTTTCTAACGGAAGCACAATTCATAGGAATATCAGTTTCTCCTTTTTCATAGATAATTGTATCGCCTTTGAGAGCAATAGTAGCATCGAAGTATGTTTTATCATCAATGTATTCATCAATAATTGACTTTTCTGAAGCATTTATCATATCAGCTCGTTGCAACGGCACATAAGTATCATTTTCTGAAACATTTACGAATGTGTCGAAGTCCATACATCCTTGAATTATTGACAACATTGTCAATATCAGCACAAATCTCCTTATCATAATCATTCTCCTATAAAAACAATAAACTCTAACGATACAAATATAAGTAATTTACAAATACTAACAAAGATAGTTTTCTTGTTACATAAAATTATACTTTCTGTTATGTCAACTTAATACAAACAATCAAAGATGATCCTTCTACCAAATAGATCTGTATCATTAAATCAATCATTCATGAATGATAGTTAATTCATTCTTGATATGCAAATATTTGATATGAGAGGGAAATTCTAAATTTTTAAACAGAAGAACCGAAAATCAGCCAACAGCCGCCAATTCTTAATTCCTAATTCTTAATTGACTACGCTATCCTCCACACAAACCAGCCACCTAATGAAAAAAAATTAAAATATTCTTTTGTGTTGAATCATGACCTGAAAATATCAAAATATTAATTTTCTTTATTCGTTCATAAAAACATGACCAAAGACGAACATATTAAACATTGGCTCGATAGTGCTGAAAACGATCTAAGAGCAGCTATTAATTTAATGGAATCAGAGAATTATGATTGGGCATTGTTTTTGGGGCATCTCATATTAGAAAAAGCACTTAAAGCAAAATATACTGAAAATACTAATGAAATGGTTCCACCAAAAACACATAATCTTATTAGATTAAAAGAACTTTGCGGAATCACTCTAAGCAAGGATTATGAGAGATTTCTTGTTGAAGCAAACAAGTTTCATATTGAAGCAAGGTATCCAAATTTCAAACAAGAGTTCTATAAGATTTGTACAAAGGATTATGCTAATAAGAAGTTCAACAAAATCAAGGAGATATATCAATGGATAAAATCTCAGATGAGATAATGGATAAAATAAATAGATTTATCGAAGAGCTTAGAAACAGCAGTATTCATATAAATCAGCTATACCTTTTTGGAAGTCATGCTCTTGGAACAAATGAACCCTTAAGTGATATTGACATTGCCGTAGTTTCAGAAGATTTTACAGGTATTCGTATCTTCGATTACGATAGGTTTATAGACGCTATACTGAATGTTGATTCTTGTATAGAGCCAATAGCTTACCACCCAAAAGACATTGACGACGATCCGTTTTTCTCTCAGGAGATTTTGAATAAAGGTATTCAAATTATTTGACATCTGTATTGCGAGATATAGACCTTAACCGCTCGAAGATCAAAATCAAAACTCTTATTAAATGCTATAGTATTTTCTTTCATCCGTAATTGACTACACTCTCCTCCACATGAACCAGCCACCAACGCCAGCGAGCAAGCCGATGAAGATGATAACTGCCCACTCGGTAAGTGTGGGAATAGTAAGTGAAGTTAGTACAGGTCTGCCGCCTGCCATCATCCATGTGCCTCCGGCAAAGTCGAAACCGCAAGTTTCAAATATTGATTGGTCGGCAAATTCGGCAGGAGTAAGCTCTTCGAATATTGGTCGTCAAGGTTACCATTATTACCAGTATCGTCTAAACTTGCACCTTCAAAGCCCCAATAACAGCAGGTATAAGTTCCACCAGCTTTACCAACAAAGCCACCTTCATTGCAATTACTACCAGTACATGTTGGTTCCCCTATAGAATAGCAATAGCTGATGGTAGAAATATTACGTCCGCAGAAGCCGCCGACAATAGAAGATCCTGAAGCATTACCGGTAGAATAGCAATTGCTGATGGAACCTCCATTATTACATCCGCAGAAGGCACCGACAGAAGAAGATCCCGTAGCATTCCCTGTAGCATAGCAATTGCTGATGGTAAAATAATTAAGTCCGCAGAAGCCACCGACATTATTACCAGATCCCGTAACACTCCCTGTAGCATAGCAATCGCTGATGGTAGAAACATTATTATTTCCGCAGAAGATACCAACTTGGTTATCTCCTTTAATGCTTGCATCTTCAACTCCGAGATTGCTAATTGTAGCACCATAAGTATAGCCGAATAAGCCGACATAATCAGTAGTGCTTAAATCAATATCCAGATTTCGTATAACATGTCCTTTGCCATCGAAATTTCCTTGATATGTATTACTATAACTTGTTCCAATAGGAATTTCTCCTGTTACTGTACTCATATCCAAATCTCTACCAAGTTCAATATAAACACCAGTAGCCCAGTATGTAGCAGAATTTGCTGGGTTCATAATAGTTAGTAAGTCACCTTCATTTTCAATAACATAAGGATCTGAAGCAGGACCTGTTCCAGTCATAGAGAAAATCTGGCTTGCACCAAATAGTAACACAAAAAAAATAGTCAATAAATACTTTTTCATAGGTCGCCCTGTTTTTGATAATTCAACAAAATATATTAATTTTTATTATATTACATAAAAGCAAAGCTAAGTAAATCTACTACTATTTTCAAATATATCTGTAAATTATATGTGATTACTAAATATAAAATAATTTACATTATATTTAATATGATTTGTATATCTATATATATCAATTATTTAACTCTGTTCATTTTGTAATTGATAAACTATTTATAATTTCATATATATTTGCAACTATTAAAACTGAATCCCGTTCATAATTGAGTAAGTAATACAAGAATTATCTATAAACAGATCGTTGATCAGTGGTCAGCGGTCGGGTTCTGGGGACTGGTAAGAAAGCAACATAATCCAAGTGCAACTTGGACAAAAATAATCCTTACCAAATCGGAATTTGG
>CAYQTZ010000137.1:0-7188 GCA_964420565.1 uncultured Hyphomicrobiales bacterium | reverse complement strand
GGGTATTGCCCCATTTTTTTACCTCAAAGTGCATTTTTGAATGATTTTTTCTATGATTTGCGTTAGAATCATAGATATAGATTTTATATTATGGATATAAATTTTATATTCATTGAAAAAAGCAATAATTTTGTCATTCGGATAATTTTGAAATAATTTGGAACAATAATGACATCTAAGGAAATAAGAGAATCGTTCCTGGAATTTTTCGCAGGGAAAGAACATAAAATAGTCCCAAGCGCCCCCGTAGTGCCGCATGGAGACCCTACTTTGCTATTTACAAATGCCGGAATGAACCAATTCAAGGATGTATTCTTAAGTATTGGCACCAGAGATTATTCGAGAGCTGCCGACACTCAGAAATGTATCCGCGTTAGTGGTAAGCATAATGACTTAGAAGAAGTAGGCGTAGATACATACCACCATACATTCTTCGAAATGCTCGGCAATTGGAGTTTTGGCGATTATTATAAAGCAGAAGCTATAGCATGGGCATGGGAATTGCTTACTAAGGTTTGGGGGCTGGAAATCAAGCGACTTCACGCCACTGTCTATCGCACTGACGACGAAGCTTATGACCTCTGGAAAAATTATTTGCCAGAGGAGCGTATCCATCGCTTCGACGAAAAGGATAACTTCTGGGAGATGGGCGAAACTGGTCCCTGCGGACCCTGTAGCGAAATACATTACGACGCAACACCCGATTATTCTGGAGGAAATTTAGTTAATGCAGGATTGCCCGAAGTAATAGAAATATGGAATCTTGTTTTTATTCAATACAATCGCAAGCCCTGCGGCGAACTCGAAGAGCTTTCAGCCAGGCACGTTGATACTGGTATGGGTTTCGAACGCATCTGTGCCGTTATCCAGGGCAAAGAATCAAATTATGATACTGATATTTTTATGCCTGTTATCAGAGAAATTGAATTGCTTAGCGGCAAAACATATTCTAAGGATCTGAAATCTCCCGATGGGATTGCTATGAGAGTAATTGCCGATCACGTAAGAACTCTCTCTTTTGCCATTGCTGACGGGGCAATGCCTGGCAATGAGGGTAGGGGATATGTGCTTAGAAGAATTCTCAGGCGTGGGTCGCGGTACGCAAGGAATCTTGGATTCCGAGAGCCGGTAATTTATAAATTGTTGCCCAAACTCATTGATACTATGGGTGATCAATTTCCCGAACTCATAGCCCAGAAAAAAACTATCGAGCGTGTAATAAAAGCTGAGGAAGAAAGCTTCCTGCAAACTTTAGAAACCGGATTGCAGAAATTCGAAGATATTAAAAATAGATTATCGAATAAACAGGATAAAAAAATCCCGGGAGAAGAAACCTTCCAGCTATATGACACTTTTGGATTTCCTTATGATCTGACAGAATTGCTTGCGCGTGAAAATGACTTAGTAGTTATTAAAGAGGAATTTGATGCTCAAATGCAGAAGCAAAAAGATCGCTCACGCAAAGCACGCAAAGTTCAATCACAGGAAGTAGAATTATTAAATGTAGATGCCTCTTCGGAGTTTACCGGTTATGATACAACAGAAGCTGAAGGCAAAGTGCTGTTTGTGGAAGATAATCAGATAGTGCTGGACAGAACTCCATTTTATGCTGAAAGCGGCGGGCAGGTCTCCGATACAGGGGAAATAATCCTCGCAGGCGAGAGTTATCGTGTAGAAGACGTTAAGAAATCGGGGAATGCAATTATTCATATATGTAATAGGGAAATCGAGAAGCTTATCGGCTCGGCAGCTTTTGCAAAAGTAGATGCAGATCGCCGCAAAGATATAATGCGTAACCATTCGGCTACTCATCTGCTGCACGAAGCATTGCGGCAGATACTTGGCAACCACGTACAGCAGCAGGGTTCGCTCGTTGCTCCTGATTATCTACGCTTTGATTTCAACCACTTCGATAAAGTAACTGACGAAGAGCTTAAAAGTATAGAAGAATTAGTCAATAAGAAAATATTTGAATCTAACAATATTGACGTTAAAGAGTTAGATATAGAAGAAGCACAAAAGGATGCTAAAATAAAGATGTTTTTTGGAGATAAATACGGTAGTAAAGTAAGAGTAATTACTATGGATGACAAATACTCCAAAGAGCTTTGCGGCGGCACTCATGTGGAAAACACCAGCGAAATAGGGCTTTTCAAGATCACTTCTGAATCTTCGATTGCCGCCGGGATCAGACGTATTGAAGCTATAACCGGCAAAGAAGTACAGGAATATATTTATAGAATTCATCAGTTATTACAGAAAGAAAAAGATCGCGAAATTGAACTGCTCGACAAGATCAAATCGCTTGAGAAAAAACTTTCTGGGCAAAAAGTAAGCGATATTAAAACAACACTTCATGAACTCGTCGATAGCGCTGAAGACCTTGACGGGATAAAGATAATTACAGCTCAACTCGAATTAGAGAATATGGATCAGCTTAGGGACAGCGGCGAAAATCTGAGGAATATTCTTAAAAATAACGGTATAGGTTTGTTATCAACTGTGGTGAATGACAAAGTGCAAATGGTTTGTGCCGTAACTGATGATTTAACGCGTACTTTGCCTGCAGGAAAGCTTGTTGGTCTTGCTGCCAAAGAGCTTGGAGGCGGGGGAGGGGGCAAACCCCACATGGCGACTGCTGGCGGCAAAGATGTATCTAAACTTCCCGCTCTGCTAAAGAATTTTAAAGAAATCGTTGCAGGATTTAAAAACAAAGTCTAACGACTATAGTTAAACAACTTCCTGCCTCATGACCTCAGCTCTTTCGGCGAGTTTGAGATTTTCAATAACTGGCTCTAATTCGCCTTCGACTACCTCACGTAGGGAGTAATTTTTGGCATCGCCTTCTAATCGGTGGTCTGTTACTCTGTTCTGTGGATAATTATAAGTGCGAATTTTTTCCGAGCGGTCGCCTGATTTAACCATAGATTTTCGGGAGGAAGAGATAGCGTTTTGCTGTTTTTCCAATTCCAATTCGTAAATCCGTGAGCGAAGTACTTTCATTGCTTTGTCACGGTTTTTTAGCTGAGAGCGTTCCTCCTGGCATTTTACAACGATACCTGTAGGATTATGCACAATTCTAACGGCTGTTTCCACTTTATTAACGTTCTGTCCGCCTTTGCCACCCGAGCGGAATATATCAATTCTCAGATCTTCGTCATTGATCTCTACGTCCACTTCTTCGGCTTCGGGAAGAACTGCGACGGTTGCTGCGGATGTATGCAATCTGCCGCTTGCTTCGGTTTCGGGCACTCTTTGAACGCGATGAACACCACTTTCAAATTTCAAAGTACCGAAGACATCCGGTCCCATCATAGAAAAAGTAATTTCTTTGAATCCGCCTCTTTCGCTTTCGTTGAATTCAATTATTTCTATTGTGTATCCCTTTTTTTCGGCAAATTTTTGATACATACGGTATAGGTCTCCAACGAAAATGCCTGCTTCGTCGCCACCAGTACCAGCACGAATTTCCATGATGCAATTCTTCATATCATTGGGGTCTTTGGGGATAAGCAAAAATCTGAGTTCTTCTTCTAATTTCTGCCGTTGCTCTTCCATTTCTTCGCTTTCTTCATAGGCAAGCTCTTTGAGCTCGCTGTCTATACCTGAAGTATGAACCAGTTCTTTGTTTGAAGCAAGATCGTCAACTAACTTCAGATATTTCACTGAAGCTTCAGCTACTTGCTCCATGTGCTTTTGTTCCTGAGAGAGCCGTTTATACCTGTCGACATCATTTATTACGTTCGGGTCTTCCAATTCTTTTTTTAGATTGTTAAATTTCTCTAAAATCGCTTTAAGTTTATCTTCCATTCGTAGTCATCTCTAAAAATAATTAATAACAAAATGCAAAAATACGCAAATCCTTTAAGATAATGATACTTTTTTATTTAATTTTACTCGGATCCCAGCTCGTACGGAAGTCTTCGTTAAACTCGGAAAGCTTTATCATATCATCTTGCGATATTTCGAAATCAAAAATATCTGCGTTTTCTTTTATCCTATCTTTGTGAACAGATTTTGGCAGAACTATAGTATTTATTTGAAGAGCCCATTTGATAAGTATTTGTGCAGAAGTTTTTCCGTAATGTTTGGCTATTTCTACTAATTTGGGATCGTTCAATTTCTTACCTCTTGTAATTGGTGTATATGCTTCGATGAAAATACTATTGCTTTCGCAAAAGTCCTGCAATTCTTTCTGATAGAGGTAAGGGCTGAACTCAATCTGGTTAACTACGGGTACAATTTCAAAGCGATCCAGGAGTTCTTTTAAATGCTTTATTGTATAATTACTTACTCCGATAGACCTTACCTTGTCGCTTTCATAGATTTTTTCTAATGCTTTCCATGAATCATGTCGTTTTACTTCGAGAGGCCAGTGAATTAAGTAAAGATCTATGTAATCAATATTTAATTTTTGCATACTTAAATCAAATGCTTTGAGGGCAGATTCATATCCCTGATCAGCATTCCAGAGCTTTGTGGTAACGAATATCTCATCGCGGGGAATTCTGCTATTGCGGATAGCTTTGCCTACGTCTTCTTCGTTTTTGTAAAAAGCAGCTGTGTCTATATGGCGATAGCCGTAATCAAGGGCATACTCGCAGGCGTACTGAGTTTCGTTGCCAGGGTTGCTTAGGTAAGTGCCAAGCCCCAATATAGGTATTTCAATGCCGTTATTCAGTTTAATTGTTGATTCAATATTCATTTTCAATACTCCTTAAAATATTTGATCATTTTAAACATCTATACTTTTGATATTATATGATTATAACGGAAGAAGTCGAAAGCGATTGTTTTCTTCGCTTTTTTTATGATTTTTTACACTATTAAGGAAATATATGATGAAAAAGGCAACTACATTAGTATTGTTATTATTTGTATTATTTAGTTTCAATTTGACAGCAGACTACAACCCATTATTTATTGATTATAGCGAACCTCGTCAGTTCGAGTTTAAAGATCGCATAGATCATATAAAAAATAAAAAAAGTGATGTGCCATTTGCTCCCGAGAGAATTGAACGACCTTATGATGTGTTGAGTTATGAGATTTTCCTTGATTGGTATGATCCTTTTATTGTTGAAGAGTATATTGATGACGAAGGGAATTCTCATTTAGATGGTTCCTGGCAAGGGATAAATGAAATTATTCTTGTGGTCAAAGATTATAATATCGAATCTATCGAGCTCGATGCTCCTTTTTTAGAATTCGAAAAAGTATTCGTTGATAATACGGAACTAACGGATCTTGATTACAAATCATTTGAACCTGTAAAAACAATTCCTCTGAACAGTCAAGCCAATATTGGAGATACGGTTAAATTATCTATACATTATAAATTTAATGATGGAAGAAATATTGGTTTTTACTTGTATCCAAAAGGTCATTACGTAGGATATAATAACCATTTTGATGATTCTGTATATGTAGAAGAGCGAGTTGCCTATACGATGAATGAGCCACAGGATGCACGGCACTGGCTGCCATGTAATGACCATCCTCACGATAAAGCACTCTTTGAGATTCATGTAAGATTGCCCAAAGGTTATAATGCCGTATCTAACGGATTGCTAATTGATGAGTATGAATATGATGATAATTCAAATGTATTTATATGGAAGCATGATTACCCAATGAGTACATATCTGCTTGCTGTTAATGCTTCGAAATTCACTATATTTAATGACTGGTACAAAAGAGTATCTAATCCAGAAGATTCTATTGAAGTGGTATATTATGTCTGGGAAAAGGATTTCTTGGAAGAAAGAACTGACGGAGCCAAATATAACGCTAAAAATTCTTTTAAAAACATGATACCAATGATGGAACGATTCTCTGAATTTTTTGTTGAATACCCTTTTGATAAATACGGTATGGTTGCAGTGCAGCCTTACGCATGGGGTGGTATGGAGCATCAATCTATAACAACAATAAACAGAGCTTGGTTAAGAGGTAACAGCGACGCTGGGATTGCACACGAACTGGTTCACCAATGGCTTGGAGATATGATAACCTGCGATTCATGGGCAGACCTCTGGATTAATGAAGGCGGAGCTACCTGGAGCGAAGCAGTGTGGAGTTACTTCTGGGGCGGAGATAATGCTTACAATAATACTATGATGAGTAAAAGGTGGGGCTATCTCTATTATGGCAATGCAAAATATACTACAGCTGCTTATGATGTTCCAACAAACCAGCTTTTCAGTTATTCAATTACTTACTGTAAATCTGCATGGATATATCATATGCTCTATAAAATGCTTGGAGAAGAAGCCTTTAAACAAATACTCAGAAATATGTTGAATGAATATGCTTATCAATCAGTAAGCTCGCAAAAATTCATTAATTTCGTAAAAAATTCTGTTGAGGATCCTCCTGACGAGTTAGAAGATATATTACAAACACCACCCATAAGTATTGATGAATATTTCGAACAATGGTTATTTCAGAGAGGTCATCCCATATATAATATGATTGTCAATGTTGTTTTAAACTCTACAGATAATCAAAAGTATGACGTAAATATTACTATGGAACAAACACAGGATTTTCCGAATGTACCAGAAGTGTTTAAAGTGCCACTCAATTTTTATATTGTTGACAGAAGCAGCGGTGAACCTGTCTATCACGAAGCCGGATTTTTCAATGATAGCAAGGTGCAGACTTTTACTGCTACTTATGATTTTATACCCGATACTGTTCTTTTTGATTTTACTCTTACTCTGGCTGAAGTAGATACTACATATTACCAGATTACCTCAGTCGAAGATGGGAGCAATGATTATAGTTTATCACTATTTCCCAATCCAGTTAATGCAGGCAGCGATCTGAAAATTCATTATCTATCTGATCTAAGCTCGCAGGTCAATATTATTATAACAGATATGATTGGAAATATTATTTATAAATCTGAAGCTGATCTATCTTCTTCCAAAGCTAATTACTTTAATATTAACACAGACCAAATGTCTTCAGGTGTTTATTTTGTCCATGTTCGATCAGGCGATAAACAGCAAATCCGAAAGTTCACTGTCGTTAAATAGCGTTGAAATATAATATTTATCAAAGAAAGCAGTTGGTCGCAATTTGATCCTCTGCTTTTTTTATTTTTTAATTGTTTCATTTTTTATCATATTTTTGTAATAAAAACAAAAAGGGAATAAGAATGATACCTCGTAAAACGAAGAT
>CAYQTZ010000136.1:0-7234 GCA_964420565.1 uncultured Hyphomicrobiales bacterium | reverse complement strand
CTTTGTATTATATTTCCCGGAACTGAATTTCCTCGAATGGTTCACATTTGGAAGGTTGAGACCAGTACACACCAATGCGGCAATATTTGCTTTCGTCGGGAATGGAATTTTCATGGGCGTTTATTACTCACTTCAGCGGCTAACTAAATCCCGAATGTATAGCGATTTTATGAGTTATTTACACTTCTGGGGCTGGCAGCTTGTAATTGTTCTGGCGGCTATATCTTATCCGCTTGGAATTACTACATCCAAAGAATATGCCGAGTTAGAATGGTGGGGAGATATAATTTTAGCTATTGTCTGGATAGTGTTTGGTTTGAATATGATGATGACATTGGTTTATCGTCGCGAACGCCACATGTATGTAGCTATTTGGTTCTATATTGCCTCGTGGATTGCTGTGGCTATGCTGCATATTGGTAATTCCATCGAGATCCCTGCAACATTTCTTAGAAGCTACCCTGTTTATGCAGGTGTGCAGGATGCTTTGGTGCAGTGGTGGTATGGGCATAATGCCGTAGCATTTTTCCTTACAACTCCTTATCTGGGATTGATGTACTATTTCCTGCCAAAAGCTGCCGAAAGACCAATTTATTCATATAAACTATCAATTATCCACTTCTGGGCTCTTATCTTTATATATATATGGGCAGGACCGCACCATTTATTATATACATCTCTGCCAGATTGGGCACAATCTCTCGGAGTAGCATTTTCAATAATGCTGCTGGCACCATCTTGGGGCGGCACATTGAATGGCCTGCTTACTTTAAGAGGTGCCTGGGACAAAGTAAGAGAAAGTCCCGTATTGAAGTTTATGATAGTCGCCGTAACGGCTTATGGTATGTCCACAACAGAAGGACCAACTTTGGCATTGAAAACAGTTAATGCTCTATCACATTATACAGACTGGACAATATCCCACGTGCACGTTGGAGTGCTGGGGTGGAATGGGTTTTTGACATTTGGTATTCTCTATTGGTTAATGCCGAGACTATGGAATGTGAAGTTATACTCCCAGAAGCTGGCAAATGTGCATTTCTGGATTGGCTTCATTGGAATACTTACTTATGTCATATCTCTTTACTGGGCTGGAGTAACTCAAGGCTTGATGTGGAAGCAGTTCACAGCGGAAGGCACGCTACAGTATTATAATTATTTAGAAACTGTTACTCAGATATTGCCGATGTACTTCATTAGAGCTATTGGAGGCACATTATACCTGACTGGTGCATGTATCATGGTCTATAATCTTTGGATGACTGCCCGCAAAGGTGCTGTAATAAATAACGAAGAAGCAAAAGCACAGCCCTTAGCTCCCAAATACACAGAAAAGAGTAAAAGAAGACACCGCTGGCTCGAAGGTAAGCCTGTGCCTTTCTTAGTGCTTGCTTTAATAGCTGTATTCATTGGTGGTGCAATAGAAATTGTACCTATGCTTACGATTAAATCGAATATTCCGACGATTGAGGCTGTAAAACCACTTACACCACTCGAACAATATGGGCGAGACATATATGTATCTGAAGGATGCTACACCTGCCACTCGCAGATGATCAGACCATTCCGCTCGGAAACTGAGAGATACGGAGAATATTCAAAAGTGGGTGAATTCGTCTATGACCATCCTTTCCAGTGGGGTTCAAAACGCACAGGACCTGATCTGCAGCGAGTCGGAGGAAAATACCCCGACTCCTGGCATTATAATCACATGGTGGATCCACCTGCTATATCGCCGGGGTCTATCATGCCGGCTTATGAACACATGGCTTACAACAAATTAGATACCGTAAGGATTGGCAAACATATCACCGCATTACGCACAGTTGGAGTTCCATATCCTGATGGTTATGAAGCTGCTGCTGCGACGGATATGCTTACTCAGGCAAAGCTCGTAGCAGAAGCACTGAAAGCAGAGGGAGTAGAAACTGAACCCGATACTGAATTAGTTGCCCTGATCGCCTATCTGCAGCGCTTAGGTATTGATATTAAAGTTAAGTAAGAGGTGAAATAATGTTCAAAAATATACTTAGCTCTAATGAATTCATGGATGTATGGTCAATTATAACTATGATCATATTTCTGGTAGCTTTCATTTTCGTAGTGATCTATACCATAAAAACAGATAAAAAGCATACAGATTATATGAGTTCTTTACCATTAGAGGATAATATAAATGAAAATAAATAAAGGAGTTTACTATGTTTGATGTAGAAGATAAATTAATGGATGACAGCTATGACGGGATACAGGAATATGACAATCCCCTTCCGCCCTGGTGGGTGTATCTATTTGTTGTAACGATAATTTGGGCTGGTTTATATTTATTCTATTATCATTTTACTGATATGGGACCAAGCTCGACCGAAGAGTATCTTGCCGAAGTGGAGGAATACAACATTAAATATGCTGATATTATTGCCGCTGAAGCAAGTATAAACTGGAACGAACCGAGTTTCGAAGTAGTAACAGACGGGGGTCAGTTAGAAAAAGCCGCTTCGCTATATGCCGCTAATTGTGCATCATGCCATGGTGCTATGGGAGAAGGTGGAATTGGTCCAAATATGACAGATAACTATTACATACATGGTGGTGGAATAAATAATATTGCAAAGATAATCGCTTTGGGCGTGCCTGAAAAAGGGATGATCCCCTGGAAAAACACATTCAAGGCAAATGACATAGCAGCTCTGGCAAGCTATGTCATTACTTTGAAGGGAACAAATCCACCAAATGCAAAGCCGCCCCAAGGGGATTTGTATGAGTAGTAAGGATATATTTTTATGGACAACAACAAATACGAAGAAGACAAACTGATAACCGAAACCGGCGATTCTTACAAGGATCGCGTTGCCGTCATTGATAAAAAAGGCAAAAGGGTTTGGGTATATCCAAACAAACCGACTATGGGCAAATACCAAAAAGGTAGGCTCGTGGTCGGATGGCTCATTCTTGCCATGTTTTTTATCATACCATTCATTCAGGTAAATGGGCAGTCCTATTTCCTGATAGATATTGTCAATAGAAAATTCATCTTCTTCGGTACGATCTGGTTCCCTCATGATTTTTATATTTTTGCGATAGGGCTGCTGGCTTTCGCGTTATTTGTTGTGCTTTTTACTGCTATTCTCGGAAGGATATTCTGCGGATGGGCATGCCCGCAAACAATCTTCATGGAGCTTGTTTATCGGAAAGTTGAGTATCTGATTGAAGGCAGTGCTTCTAAACAAAAAGCACTTTATAAAGCTCCGGCAAGTGCAGAAAAGTTCTTCAAGATATTTATAAAGCACGCCATATTTATTTTTATTGCATTGCTCATTAATTTCTTTGTCTTTGCATATTTCACTGGGATAGACAAAATGGCAGAAATGGTATTTTCCCGTCCTGGTGATCATAGTGGCCCCATTCTTGGGTTTTTATTGGTATCTTTCGCTTTTTATGGCAATTTCTCCTGGTTTCGCGAGCAGGCATGTACATATATATGTCCTTATGGCAGATTACAATCTGTTCTATTAGACGAAAATTCACTCATTGTGGCTTACAATAATACACGCGGCGAACCACGCGGAAAATTAGAGAACGGAGAGATAAAAGAAGGAAACGGCGATTGCATCAACTGCGGTGCCTGCGTAAGAGTCTGCCCCACTGGCATTGACATCCGCAACGGCTTGCAGCTCGAATGTGTGAACTGCACGAACTGCATAGACTCATGCGACGAGATAATGGACAAGATCAACAGACCTCGCGGCTTAGTGAAATATACATCTATAAACAGCTTAGAGAAGAAAGAAAAATTCAGATTCACTCCACGTTTGTTTTTCTATGTGGTAGTGCTTGTCGGATTGCTTTCGGTATTTGGGATAATGATCGGTACTCGTGCAGATGTGGAAGCAAACATACTAAGGGCAAGGGGATCTTCCTATATTGTTTCTGAAGAGGGCATCGTAACAAATATTTTTACTTACAAGTTGCTTAATAAGACATTCTTCGATTATAACTTAGAAATGAAGACATTAGAGCATACAGGCAAATTCAAGCATATTGGCAAAGACTCTTTGATTCTCAAGCCCGAAGAAGTGATCGAAGGAACGTTCCTGCTCGAAATCCCCGGATCAGAGCTTAAGGGATCAAAGAATAAAATAAAAATTGGGCTTTATTCAAACGGAAGATTAATAGACGTAGTTAAAACAAATTTTTCTGCACCTTTAAATATCAAAAAATGAGGTAAATATATGAAATTCAAATATAATTGGGGCTGGGGCATTTTGATATTCTATATCTTTTTTGCCATATTTCTTGTTGGCAATATTGTCTATAGCACACATATCCGAAATGATCTTGTCGTAGATGATTACTATGAAAATGAACTTATTTATCAACAGCAGATTGATAAAATGACCCGAACGAAAGAAGATATGGCTATGCCAGAACTAATACAGGGAGCGGCTACCATTGCTTTGAAATTCCCTGATATTCGAGAAAAAGCTGATGTAGCAGGTAAAATACATTTTTACAGGCCTTCTAATGCTTCTCAGGATATATTCTATAATATTGCGTTAAATGATAATTATTTTCAAACTATAGATATATCCAAATTTCCCAAAGGACTTTGGAATTTGAAAATTGACTGGAGCGTCAAAGACGTTTCATATTATTACGAAGAAGAGATAATAATAAAAGAGTAGAGGACGCCATGGAAATTATTTCTGGCTTAATAATGGGTTTAGTTGGTAGTCTGCACTGCCTTGGGATGTGCGGACCAATAGCTATTGCTATACCTGCACGAAGCGATAATAAACTGACAATAATAATAGATAGTTTACTCTACAATTTTGGCAGAGTAGTTACTTATATGGTAATGGGCTTGATCGTCGGTTTGCTTGGATCTACCATCAGCTTAGCTGGTTATCAGGAGATCATTTCCATAGTGGCTGGTGTGCTTTTGCTGATAATTGTGATAATCCCGAGAAAGTGGGAAGTGGCTATCGGCAATATCAGTTTCATCAAAGCAGGTAGCGACAAGCTGATGAGAGCTTTCCGCAGCATACTTGGTAAGAAATCCATGGGATCGCTCTTTGTCATTGGACTTCTGAACGGGCTGCTGCCCTGCGGACTCGTTTATGCGGCATTGATAGCGGCTCTCGCTTTCGGGTCTGTGCTGGGATCAATCACATTCATGATGTTCTTTGGAATTGGCACGGTGCCTATGCTGGCGGTAGTTTTCTCGATAAAAGGGATGCTCTCAGTAGAGATACGCAGGAAGATCAACAAGCTGATACCAGTAGGTATTGCTATTGTGGCTATCATATTGATATTGCGGGGAATGTCTCTTGGGATACCATATATAAGCCCGGATCTCCCCGATCAGGTAGAAAAGAAAACGGAGTGTTGCCATTAGAATTGAAAAGAAATATTATTAATAAATAAATGGTGAGTTTATAGTGAAAAAGCTACATATTGATAGAGTCATCAAGGTTCGGCTACCGATCACTATTGTTATTGTGATCTTTACGATAACTGCAACCTTCTTCGCTACAAAAGCAGAGAGGGACGGTATCGGCTATCAGCCAGACCAGCCAATCAATTACTCCCACGCCCTACATGCAGGGCAAATGGAAATTGATTGTCAGTACTGCCACACCGGGGTAGAAAAAACACGCCACGCCAGTATCCCTTCGGCAGGTATATGTATGAATTGCCATCAGGTGGCAAGACGCGAAAGCCCTGAAATCCAAAAACTTGTGGAATATTATACCGAGGGCAAACCAATCCCATGGAATAGAATCCACAAAGTGCCTGATTACGCATTCTTCAACCACAGTGTACACGTAAATAGAGATATAAACTGTGTGCATTGCCATGGCGATATCGCCAGCATGACAAAGGTGTCGCAGAAAGAATCTTTCAAGATGAGTGCATGCCTTAGCTGCCATCGTCATCCCGAAGAAAGAATGCCAGAGCTGAAAGGCAAGATCAATATTGGTCCTGAAACTTGTTCTACTTGTCATAGATAGGATGGAATAATGGAAAAAAATAAAAAAAATAGCAGGAGAGAAATTTTGAAAGCCGGTGCTGTAGCTGGCTTTCTCGGAAGTATTCTATCTTTCAAACCAATGAAGATGTTTGCTTCCACCTCAAAAAGATCAAATGATGAAAAGATCATAGTAACTGTTCATCCTGATGCTGTGCAAAGAAACAGGAAGGGGAAAGCAAATGGAAAATAATAACCGACAACATAACGTAGAATTCTGGAAAAGCTTGGATGATTATTATAGAAATCGCCATGAAAACCCGGAAAAGCTACCCGAATTCCCGGATTCTGTAAAAGAAGAATTTGAGATAGAAAAGCTAAGCCCGGTTTCGAGAAGAAAGTTCATGGCTTTGCTCGGTGCATCTTCAGCTTTTGCTCTCGCTGCCTGCACTGATTACAGAGATAAAGGCGAGATCATTTCGTATAATAAAAAGCCCGAATATGCCAATTATGGCGATGCCATATATTACTCTTCATCGCTGAATGATGGCTCAGGTATCCTTATCAAGACAAGGGAAGGGAGACCCCTTAAAGTAGATGGCAACCCCGATCACCCAATCTTTCAGGGAAAAATATCTATTCAGGGACAGTCTTCTGTTATAAATCTTTATGATCCATCACGGCTCAGAAATCCGATGAAAAAATCGGACAGCCCATTGATCCTGAATAAGGGGAAATTAGAAAAAACTGATTGGGAAACGGTTGATTTAGCAGTAAAAGAAAAGCTGCAAAAAGCTGTGGACAGCGGCAAAGAGATAGCTTTGGTTATGCATTCTGTTTTATCGCCAACACAGAAAAAGCTCTTGGATGAGTTCGCTGCAAAATATCCCACAACAAAGATATATAGCTACGAATTGCATGATGATTCAAACCGGAGAGCTGCTTGGGATAAATGCTATGGAACTTCTGACTATCCGACTGTACAGTGGAACAAAGCTAATATCATACTTGCCTTAGAAGCCGATTTCCTCGGTAATGAAGGAATAACCGCTGAACAGATTAGAGGATACACAAACAGACGAAATGTAGACAAGATAAACGAATTCAATCGGCTCTATACTGTGGAAGCTGGCATGAGCTTAACTGGTATAAATGCTGATTACAGATTAAGACTATCTCCAGAATTTCAGCTTGAATTTGTGTTAATGATGATAAAAGAGGTTATCAATTCAGGAAAATCTGACATCGCGGGTTTGCCTGATC
>CAYQTZ010000135.1:0-7301 GCA_964420565.1 uncultured Hyphomicrobiales bacterium | reverse complement strand
TCGGTTATATTTTTTCACAAACACCCCTCGATCCCCTCTTACAAAGAGGGGAAGTTAGATAAAAATCCTCCTCTTAAAAGATAGGGTTGGGGTGTGTTGGATAAATTACGAATTATGGTTTAAATCGGTTATATTTTTTCACAAACACCCCTCGATCCCCTCTTACAAAGAGGGGAAGTATGATAAAAGTCCCCCTCTTGTCATAGATCCCGACCTGTCGGAATCGTAACAGGGTCTGGGAGGGATCATTTTTTTGGACTTTTGCAATAGTATTGAAATATTATTTGGGGAACAGAATAGTGAATCACCTTATTTTTTGGTTTGGGCAATTGGGAATTTTTAACTCCCCGGTCACCAAAGAAAGAGGAGGCTCAATATTTTGTTCATCAGGACTATTAATAGTGTTTAGACCTTATTATAATCAATAGTGAATGCGAACCTGCTGCCTTTACCTTCTGATTGCCATCGAGCAATTCTACATACGCTTTTACAATAGCCAACCCCAGTCCTGCTCCTTCGTATGCCCTGGTAGTGCTTATATCTGCCTGAACGAACCGGTCGAAGATATTTTTTATCCTATTCTCAGGGATACCTATGCCAGTGTCGGCTACAAAGAATTCAATCTTTCCATTCTTAATTTCATATCCAAAATCAATGCTACCTTCATTTGTGTATTTTATGGCATTTTTGATAATATTGGTCAGTATTGTATGAATCTTTTCTTTGTCAATATTTATAATAGCATTATCATTGGACAGAGCTTGGGAGGTGCTTAAATTCAGCCCCTTTAACTCCACTTCGGGCTTGAAGAAATTATAAAGACTTTCTATTTGTTCGTTTATATTAATTGCAGAAGGAACAAGCTCCATTTGGCCGGACTCAATTTTAGCAATATTAATCAGATCGTTTAATATGTTGAGCATTCTTTCACCGCTTTTTTCTATGATGGCGACAAACTCATTCATTTCGTCAGTTGAAAGATCGGGATCTTTCAGCAAAGCAGCGAACCCCAGTATTCCATTCATCGGCGTTCTTATTTCATGGCTCATATTAGCAAGGAAAGCTGATTTAAGCCGGTCGCTTTCTTCGGCTCTTTCTTTAGCATTTATTAGTTCTGACTCGGCTTGTTTCCGGTCGGTTATATCATTAACAACACCTGTAATAGCAAATACATCTCCATTGCTGTCCTTTAATCCCTGAATAGAAACTTCAGCCCATACTATATCGCCGCTTTTTGTAATATATCTTTTTTGATATTGCCTGATGTTTGCTTTACCTTCTTTTATTGCATTCAGATTTTTTATGGAAATGTTAATATCTTCGGGATATGTTATATCTTCAGTTTTTAAATTGATCAATTCATCTCGGGAGTAGCCAAGCATTTTGGAATAATATTCATTAAATTGAATATAATTATTGTTAATATCCCGCAAACCAATTCCGATAGCAGAGTTATTGAAAATAGATCTGTATCTTTCTTCGCTTTGCTTTAGCTCTTCTCTGGCTTTCAAGCTTTCGCTAATGTCTTCGCCAGAGCTTAGAGTACCTATAATATTTCCGAAGCTGTCGTGCAAAACCGTATTATACCAGGCAATCATTTTAATATTATTTTTATTAGTAATTATTTCTTGCTCATGGTATTCAAACATTTTTATGTCGCCGGCTATCAAAGTTCTGAAGATTCTTTGTGTATTCTCACTTACATCCTCAGGCAAGAAAGATTGGAACCAATTTTTTCCGATGATCTCATTTTCTTCCGCTTCTAATATTTCGCAACCCTTTTGATTTATCAAAGAAACATTACCCTCTTTGTCTAATGCAAGTATCATTACGGCAGCGACATCCAAATACATTTGTGCTTTGTCTCGTTCTATCAATACTCTTTGCTCTGCTTCTTTTTGTTGTGTAATATCAGTAATAACTCCTGTCCAGATAATGCTTCCATCGGCATGCAAAGTAGGGTTCGAGATAGCTCGGAGCCATTTACTGTTGCCTTCTTTTGTTTTTATCCTAAATTGATGATCAAAAGGCAATAATCCATTAGCTGATTTTTCGATGACTTCCCACATTAATGTGGTATCTTCTGCAGGTATGTAGTCAAAAAATTTTGAGATATCCAGTAGCTTTTCAATAGGTCTGTTAAATAATAGGGAAGCTCCATTGCTCATAAAAAGGATTTTAGCTTGCTTGTCTGGCGATAAGGCAAACATATATACAGCACCAGGAACTCCTGAGATAATATCATTTAATTTCTTTTCGTTTTCTTTTAGTAACTGTTCTAATCTCTTTCTTTCGGTTATGTCCATATAAGTTCCGACTACTCGTATTGGCTTGCCCTCAGAGTCTCTTGTAATAACTTCGCCCTGGTCTAATATCCACACCCATGTTCCATCTTTCGCTTTAATTCTATGTTCAGTTTTATATGACGGTGTCTTTCCGCTCAAATGATCGTTAAGATTTTTTCTTACATGATCTTTATCGTCTGGGTGGATCAATTTTGTCCATTCTTCGATATTTTGCTCCATATCATCTAATTGATAGCCGAGCATTAATGTCCACCTTTCATCAAGTAAAAGAGTCCCTGTTTGGATGTACCAATCCCAGGTGCCTAAATCTCCGCCAAGGAGTGCTAATCTTAATCTCTCCTCTTTTTCCTTCAAAGTGGTTTCAGCTAATTTCCTTGTAGTGATGTCCTGAAGAGTTTCGATAGCGCCGATTATATTGCCTTGCTGATCTTTAAGTGGTGCTGCAGCAAAGGATAGCCATTTACCATTATCGCCAAGCTCGGGGAAGAAATCTTCAGCTTCGTAAGCACCATCTAATAGCGATGCTTTTCGGAATTTACTGCCATAATATTTTTCTATTTCAGATTCGGAATAATTCTCCACCACAGCATCTGCCATAGTTGGACGAGGTTGACGATAAAAAGCTGACCACTGCATATTTGTGCCAACAATTTCTTTAGAGGTTTTTCCAGTAGAATGAGCAAGAGCTTTATTCCAATGTGTTACTATATGGTCGCTGTTAATAACGAAATAACCTACAGGGCTTCCCTCTATAATTTGTTTTAGTTGGCTTTCGCTGTCTTTTAGCTGTTGTTCGTATAGCTTTCTGTCTGAAATATCAGTAATAAAGCCATAGACAACAGAAACATTGCCTTTAATATCAAAGATAGTTGTAGCATTGATAATAGCATATAATTTGCTGCCGTCTTTTTTAGTAAGAGTGATTTCATAATTACGATTTTTGGTAGTTGATATCTTAGCCGTTTGCTTAGACAATATTCTTTTGTTTTTATCATCAGCTAAATCAAATGGTGATTTCCCAATTAATTCATCTCTGCTATATCCAATCATTTTACAGAATGAATCGTTTACATCTATAGTTATTCTATCGCTGTTTATTACCCACACTCCCTCAGTAGTAGTATGAAGTAAAGACTCGTATATTTGTTCGCTTGCACTAAGAGCTTTTTGGGCTTCTTTGATTTCGGTGATATCAACGGCTATTCCAAGGATTGCCGGTGTTTCTTTATCGGATGTAAGGAAGGGTATCTTGGTTGTCTGCAAGTATTTGGTAACGCCATCAGGGTCAATTATTTTTTCTTCTTTAGTAAATATCTTTCTGCCGCTTTCAATTATTTCTCTATCTTCTTTGTGAATACTCTCAAGTGTATCCTTGCTTAAATTAAAATCGCTATCTGTCTGACCTATCAAAACCCCAGGAGTAGTACCGAAAAACTCAGCCACAGTTCTGTTAGCCATTATATAAACTCCGTTTACATCTTTGGCAAATATTAAATGTGGTACTAAATCTATTACCTGGCGCAACCTCATTTCGTTTAAGCGGAGGCTTTCCTGCATTGCATAATCTTCGGTAACATCTCTAAAAACCAGCACAACGCCAGTAATTTCTCCAACCTTGTTTTTAATGGGCGAGGCAGAGTCGGCTATTTGATAGCCAACTCCCTGCCTGTTGATAAGCATTGTGTGATTAGCCAAACCCACTATTTTTCCCTTTTCCAATGCTTTTTCTACAGGATTAATTGCTCTTTCTTTTGTTTTAGCATTAACAATATTGAATACTTCTGTTAGTTCTTTGCCAATTGCTTCGGTTTCCTCCCAGCCTGTAAGCGTTTCGGCAACAGGATTCATGTTTGTAATAATGCCTTTGGTGTTTGTAGTGATTACTGCATCACCAATAGAATTAATCGTGATCCTTAGATTTTCTTCGCTTTCGATAATTTGCTCTTGGGCAAGAACTCGTTGTGTAATATCTCTAACAAATTCGACCACCCCGGTTACTTCGTGAGTATCATTATTAATTATTGGATAGCTGAAAAGCTCGAACCATTTTACAGGAGAATTTTCATCGGGAACTCCCTCTACAAAATCAAACTCCATTTTCCCGCTTTTCATACAACGCAAACTGGGACATGGACTGCAGGGTTGGTCTATATGATGATAGCAAGTATAGCATTTTTTACCTTGCAAAGGAGCATCCTCAGCGAACCATTTTTCCATGACTGGATTAACGTAGCGAATAGATAAGTCTTTGTTAAGCACACTTACACCATCCTGAATGCTGTTGAAAACGGCACTTAGCAATTCCTCAGAATCTTTTAGTTTTTGCCTGCGGATATAGTCTTCTGTTACATCTCTGAAAACCAGCACAACGCCAGTAATATCACCATCTTTAGAGCGAATGGGAGATGCCGAATCGGCTATTTGATATTCGTTACCATTGCGTGAAATCAGTAATGTATGGTTAGCCAATCCTACAGTTTTGCCTTCATTTAGAACAGTTATGACTGGATTAACGGCTCGCATCCTCGTTTTGGAATTTACTATATTAAATATATCTTCTAATGGCAACCCTGCGGCACTTTTAATTGTCCAGCCGGTAAGATTTTCTGCGACGGGGTTCATACTGTCCACCAAACCATGCTTGTTGGTAGTAATAACGGCATCGCCTATGGAGTTCAGAGTAGTTCTAAGCTTCTCTTCATTATCTTTTATTGCGTCCTGATCTTTTTTCTTTTCGGTAATATCTCTGACTATAGCTTGCACTAAATACTTGCCACTCTGAAAAAAACTATTAAGAGAAACTTCTGCATCAAAAATATCGCCGTTCATTTTCTTGTGTTGCCAATAGAATTTCTGGGGTTCTTCGTTAAGCGATTTATTGACTAATTCTTTTGCTGCTTCTTTGGAATCTCGACCATCAGGCTGCTTTTCGGGAGAGAACTCATAAGGTGTGCGATTCAAAATATCGCTTCTGTCTTTGCAACCAAATATATTGATAGTAGCTTTATTGCATAGTAAGAATTTATCATCTTCCATTATAAATATTGCATCATCTGCCGTTTCAAATAAAGTACGATATCTGTCTTCATTTTCAGAGAGTTTGGTATTCAATTCATTTTTTTTGGCTACTACGGTTGAAAGGATAAGCCCATAAATAAGGAAGGTAAGAAAAAAAACAATTCGAATAATCAGATCATGGCCGGGAATATCGAATATCAGGAGATCCCAGTATGCTTTATCGTAATAATATAAATAATCAATGGTTGTATCTGCTATCCAGATAAAACCAGCAAAAAGCAGAGAAAGCGCTATGGTGTTGGTGTTAAATTTCATTTAAGTACCTTCATCTTTCTAAGTAACCCCCTGATAATCATTTAACAGGAATAAGATTTTGCAGATATTCTTTTTTGTTCTGGTAATTGCCTTTAAAATTAAAATTTACACATTTTCCTCTAAAAAATCAAGAATTGAGTTAATATAAACTTATAATCATAACAAAAATATCAGTTTTAAATCGATATATTCATCCTTCACCCACTAATCACCTCTCGCCCCGACAGGTCGGGATCTACGACAAGAGGGGTATTTTTATCTTACTTCCCCGCTTGGTAAGATGGGGACTTTTATCTTACTTCCCCTCTTGGTAAGAGTGGACCGAGGGGTGTTTGTGAAAAATATATCCGCTTTAATCAGTAATCAGTTCATTTTTTACCCTCCTGAAGTCTTGAGAGCCCTTAGAGAGAATAAAATCTATGATAAATCTATTCGTTGTCTATATAGTAACAGATTTACTTTTAATAATCATATACTATTTGCTATAAAAGGAGATACTAAAATGAATAAAGAATTAGTTGGAAAAAGCGTACCTGAAGTTACTTTCAAGGTTTTTGATGGCACAGAGTGGGAAGATGTAACTACCGATGATATATTTTTTGGGAAAAAGGTAATTGTGTTTTCATTGCCTGGCGCTTATACCCCAACATGCTCCAAATCTCATGTGCCGGGTTATAACGAACTGGCAGAGACTTTTAAAAAGCATGGCATTGACGATATTATCTGTATGTCAGTTAATGATACTTTCGTAATGAACGCATGGCAAAAAGACCAGCAGGCTGATAAAATCACTTTCATACCCGATGGGAACGGTGAGTTTACAGATAAAATGGGTATGCTTGTTGATAAATCAGATTTGGGGTTCGGGAAAAGATCCTGGAGGTACTCTATGTTAGTAAACAACAAAATAATTGAAAAAATATTTATAGAACCAAACAAACCTGGCGATCCTTTTGAAGTGTCTGACGCTGATACTATGCTCTGGGCGATTGCACCAGATGCGAAAAAGCCGGAGTATATTACAATGTTTACCCGCAATGGATGCCACTTATGCATCAAGGCAAAAGAATTATTGGACAAACATGGCATTCCCTACGAAACTATAGAAGTAAACGACAAAATTACCAGTAAATCAATAAAAGCCGTTTCTGGCAAGACTTCAACTCCGCAGGTATTTATTGGCGGCAAGCATATAGGCGGCCTCGAGCAATTGACCAAGTACGTAGAATCGCAAGAATAATATAGAATATTCTTACAATACCTAAACTCTCTATGAGTAATATGAGGTTAGGAAAAAGGTGGAAAGTGGATTGAGACGGGGGATAAATAACTACTGTCATGTCAAATATTAATTGTCAATCAATCAGGAATGATTGATCTACTAAAAGTAGGTTTCTTAAGTAGAACAATCATTCTTTATTGTTGCTTATTAAGTTGGAATAACACTACTAACTAATTGATATTTCGAGAAGTACAATCACCTTTGATTATTTACTATATAATTGGCGTTACAGTAGATATATACTTATTAATCTGAGACCATAGCGAATCTTTTACTTGATGATCTGTATCTGTAAGTCCTATATATTAAGTTCTGGAGTCAGATTTTCTGAATACAAATAGTATGCGATATCATTGGTTTGCTCTTAAAGTAAGATATAG
>CAYQTZ010000134.1:0-7372 GCA_964420565.1 uncultured Hyphomicrobiales bacterium | reverse complement strand
ATAGAAGATAGTACCGAAAGCAAATATATTATCAGAACGAATAGAAATATAAGGTGTATGTTTTTTACTGTTTCCATGGAAAGAGGTTCCTCCATATTATAAGATTTAAACTGGAACTACCAAAGGGAAAAATACGATTTTTTTCTATTCCCACAAAATTATTTCTCTTTATTTTTATTTATTAGTGTCATGTCAACTTAATATACAACAATCAAGAATAATTGTTCTACTGAATAAATCTACTTTTAGATCAATCATTCCTGATTGATTGACAATTAATATATGACATGACATTAGTTAGTAATTGGTGGTCAGGGGCAAGAAAAAATACTGTCAGTAAGCCAAATAGAATGAAATAAATATATGAAAAATAGTCTTAGGCTGAGCAAAGACAATTCATCTGATGGCAATGAAGTAATCAGATGAATAATATGAAAAATTCAGAAAATAAAAAAATTAGAAAATCAATCTTTGATTTGGAAATCGATTCTGAATTTTCTTCTTTTCCTCGTCAGGAATTGGGTTCTGCCTCATTTGTATGATCTTTAGCATTTTAATACTCTCCAATCCCGAAGGCAAAGTTTTCAGTTGATTGTTATTGGCTGAGATCAAACGCAGATTATTGCAATTCGATATTGAAGCCGGCAGTTCCGATACCATATTATCGTCAATACGCAGCACTTGTAATTGCTTTAACTGGTCAATACAAGCAGGAAGCTGTTTCAGTTCGTTGCCAATAAGGTCAATGACTCTAAGTCTTTCAAAACTACAAAGATTAGCTGGTAAATATTTAAGCTTGTTACCAGATAGATCTATATCACTTAGGATCTTAAGGTTTATTATCTCCGGCGGGATAGAATCTATTTCGTTATTACTAAGCTCAATGCTCGCTAATCGCTCTAAGCCAAGTACTACAGTTGGGAATTCTGTTAACTTGTTATCATTCAGAGAAAGTTTTTCCATGCCAATAAGCTTGCTGAAATCTGCCGGTAATTTCTTCAGATTATTCTTATTAAGATATAAAAACTTAAGAGAAGTCAGGTTTGATATTTCTTCAGGCAGCTTTTCTAAGCCGTTATTTTCGAGATTCAAATAAGTAAGGAACATCAGTTTTTCTATTGAAGATGGTAATTTTTTGACTTTGCAATCTTTTAAGCTCAGCTTCCTGAGTTTGGTCATATTCTCAATTTCTTTGGGGATGCTATCTATATTATTGGCATCAAGTATCACAGAATTGACTTGTTTGGCTAAAGTAAGCTCGATAGGGAATGATGTGAATTTATTATTAGCGATGAATAATTCTCTTAAACTATTCAATTTAGATATGCCTTCGGGAATTTGGCTTAATTGATTGGAGCTAAGTACTAAAGTCTGAAGATTTTTAAGTTTAAAAATGTCAGATGGTAGATTTTTGATTGAATTATTTGATAAGTCAATCCGCTCGAGCCATTCCATTTGAAGCAATACTGAGGGGAATTCCGTAAAATTATTATTTGAAAGATCCAGCACCTTTAATTCTTTTAGTGAAGAGAATTGGGAGGGTAGATCTTTAAGTTTATTGCCAGATAGAATAAATATGCTCAGCTTTTCCAGTTTTGATATTTTAGGGTCTATCGTTTGAATATTCTTTCGGGACAAATTGAGCCGTGTAATATCGCCGCCTTCGTTCAAAGCTTCCTGCAAGTTATCATATGTCTTGGGATTAATAGGCCTGACTTTTAGGTCTGATCTTTCAGCGCCAGAAGTGTTTATAGATTTTTGATCTTCTTTGATTTTTTGAGAGTTCACAGGTATAGCATATATTGCGATACAAATCATAATTACAACATAGCGTTTCATTTTGTAGTCCCTAGATTAAAAAATTGTTCAAATAACGTAAATTTAAATTAAAACTTTAAGACTGATTTTGTTAACTTTTATTTTATGTCTAAAAATACAACCTGTCTATAATAATTCATATTATGTTTACGTTCAGATACTAACAATTATTTTATATGTTGTAATAAATAGTAAATATATGTATAAATCAAAAAACATTAAACTATATCAGGAAAATTCACTAACTTTGCTATTTGTATTTTATTCTGGGTAGAGATTTAGAAAGTAATTTGTTTAAATAAATTTGTTTTAAGTTATGAATATTAAAGTAATTAATCGTGCTTTTGGCTTGCTTGCTTTTCTTTTAGCTTTTATTACATATTTGCTTACTGTGCAGCCTACTGTCCCATTCTGGGATTGCGGCGAATTCTCGGCTGCGTCCATCTGGCAGCAGGTGCCCCACCCACCTGGAGCTCCTCTGTTCCTGATGATAGGTAAGCTCTTACATATTATCATCCCATTTGGCGACCCTGGCTGGAGGATCAATATGGTATCTGTGGTAGCGAGTGCCATTACGATATGGCTGCTTTATTTGATCACAGTGAAAGTGATAATGAACTTCAGAGAAGAAAAGATCGAAAAGTTTGGGGATGCGATTACTGTCTTCGGCTCTGCCTTTATTGGTGCTGCTGCATTTACTTTTAGCGATACTTTTTGGTTCAACGCCGTTGAATCTGAAGTTTATGCGATGTCCACTTTGTTCGTGGCTATGGTGATCTTTCTGATAATGAAATGGAACGAGGAGGCAGATAAACCCGGGAATGAGAAATATATCCTTTTGATTGCTTATTTCATAGGTCTTTCTACCGGGGTGCACTTGCTGGCTATACTTACTATATTCTCTCTGGCATTGATTATATATTTCAGGAAATATAAATTTACCTGGCTTTCATTTTTTGTTATGGGAGGTATTACTTTAGTTACTTTCTGGATCATCTATCCTGGTATCGTCAAATATATTCCAGCATTGCTTGGGGGGCATTACCCAGCGAAAAACGAAGCTGGGGAATACCTTATAGAAGGTAGTTTCATTACTTATTTTGCTATCGCATTAATTGCTTTCGTTATATATATGTTCTATTACGGCTGGAAGAAAAAGAACCAAATGATAAAATTAGTAACTATGTCATTATTGCTAATGATCTTTGGTTATACTACTTATACTCAGATATTACTTCGCTCAAACGCCAATCCACCTATGAACGAAAACGAACCAAATGATTTTTCAACACTTACTTCGTATCTTGGTCGCGAGCAGTATGGTGAGCAACGAATGTGGCCCCGTAGAACTGATTATAATGATCAGACAAAAATGTATTATTACAATTTGAAAGATCAGAACGGCAACTACGTTTATGGCGAATGGACTGAGCCTTCTACAAAACGCGTTACTAAAAAAGATGGAGGCCAGACTGCTATAGCTGATTATGATAATATTAATTTCTCTGGTGAGATGGCTTATCTCTGGAAATATCAGATAGACCATATGTATTTGCGATATTTCTTCTGGAACTTTGTCGGAAGGGAGAGTGATGTTCAGGATGCAAATGAGGTTTGGTTCGACAAAGGCAATTCGGAGGTTCTGAATTATAAATCCGGTTTTGCAGATATTTTTCCTATCAGATTCTTTGCCCTACCCTTAATACTGGGGTTGATTGGACTTTTCTTCCATTTCAATAAAGATTCAAAAATGGCTGTTGCCTATCTTGTGCTATTCCTGCTACTCGGAGTCCTTTCGGCAATATCGCAGAATCAGCAGCAACCTCAGCCACGAGAAAGGGATTACTTCTATGCAGGATCTTTTATGATCTTTTCTTTGTGGATAGGGCTTGGTGCTTATGGCTTGATAGAATGGTGGTCTAAAGAAAAGATGAAAACATCTATAGCGGCAATTGTGCTGATTGCTGCCTTCCTTTTAGTGCCCATTAATATGGCGGTAGGTGGCTGGAAATTGCATAGCAGGGCTGGGAACTATATTCCCTTTGATTATTCATATAATATTTTACAAAGCGTCAAGGAAAATGCCATTGTCTTTACAAACGGAGATAATGATACTTTCCCATTATGGTATTTGCAGGACGTTGAGGGAGTAAGGCGTGATGTTAGAATCGTTAATCTTAGCTTGGGCAATACGTTATGGTATGTACACCAACTAAAGAATCGTGAGCCATGGGGTGCTGAGAAGATACCACTTAGTTTTTCTGACGAAAGTTTAACTGTGCCAGAGACCGACAAAAGGGCTTTGAGTTATGATTTCGCAGAGCCAAGAGAAATGACCATCCCTATTTCTAAGGAAGTACTGTCTAAGTTCACAGACGATCCAAAGTTAATAGAAGCAAAGCAAATGACATTCACTTTCGGTGGCACACCTTATTATGAGCAGGAAGGAAAAACTATACATCTTATCCATGTTTATAATAAATTAATATTGGATATTTTACAGCAGACGCAGCTTGAAAGACCCGTGTATTTCTCAAATACAGTAGGACCTGACGTATTTTCCGGATTAGGTCGCTACCTGCGTTATGAAGGTATGGCTCTTAGGATATGCCCGGTAGAAACTAGATTTACAAAAACAGGTACCGTAAATAAAGAGATTATGGAAAAATGCCTGCTTAATATTGATAATTCACCTAATTTTTACAAAGAACAGCATTATGGCTTTAAGCTTAGGAATTTAGATAATTCTGGCGTTTATTATGACGAGGTGCATCGCAGACTGATGAGCCATTATCGCCAACTCTATATGTCGTTTTCTGCTTATGCTTTGGAATATATGAAAGACAGGGAATATGCAGCCAGCATTCTTGATACTTTGAATAAGTATGTCTCGCCTATCCAGTTTCCTTTGAACTATGACGAGGAAATTCAAATGGCTATGATCTATGACGAATGTGGTGCAGATGAGCATGCAAAAGAATTTGCTCAAATGACAGTCAATACAACAAAAGAAATCTTCAATAATCCGCAATTACGTCGCGGCAGAGTTGAGACATTACAAGATGAAGTAACGGGTTCGACAGGTACTTACAAATCTGCCTCGGAAGCATATAAAATACTTGGTGATTATAAATCAGCCCGCGAAACTCTAATACAATTCTATGAGATTACTATGCAATATTTAGAGCGTTATGGGCAAAGCTCTCAAGCCCAGGCTATTCAGCAAAGTCTATTTGAAACTTTGAGATATATAGCAAGTATTGACAAAGATGAGATAGATTCTTACGCCGACAAAGGCGAGTACGACAAAGCAATCAAAAAAGCTGAAGAGTTGAAGAAATTTTATGATGATACAAAAGACGAATATTTGCCATTACTCGGTAAGTATTTAGACGAAGATATTAGAAAGATTCAGGGCATGAAGGATTCTGTGCAAGCCCTAAGCGAATAAGAATCATTACATCCCCTTTTTTATCTATTAAAAAAGGGGATTTGTTTCAATATTTATCAATTGTTCTGCTGTTATTAATAGTAGATGTGGTTTGTATCAACAAAGGATTGAATGCAGGGAACCATTTATATATCAATAGTCATACCTTCATATAATGAAGAAAAGAGATTGAGCCGATCTCTTCCTATAATTATTGATCATATAAACAAATTCTATGGTGATTATGAGATCATTGTAGTTGACGATGGCTCTGTAGATCAAACAGCTAAGGTAGCTGCATCTTTTGGCGAGCATATTAAAGTGGTAGTACTAAACCAAAACAAAGGCAAAGGCGCCGCAGTAAGAGCAGGTATGCTGGCAGCCAGAGGTAAATACCGCATTTTTTCTGATGCTGATCTTTCCACACCAATTACTGAATTACCCAAAATATTAGCCCCATTAGAAAATGGAGCAGACATAGCTATCGGCAGCCGAGCCATTGATCAGGGAATGATTAAAAAGCATCAGCCATTTTACCGGGAGTTCATGGGGAAGACTTTTAATAGAATTGTACAGCTTTTGCTTTTCAAAGGGATCAAAGATACACAATGCGGATTCAAGGGGTTTACGGCATCTGCCGCTGAGAAGATATTTTCGCTTGCCAAAGTCAATGGTTTCAGCTTCGATGTGGAAATACTTTACCTTGCCAGGCAGATGGGGTTGAAAGTAGAGCAACGGCCCGTAGAGTGGTATAATGATGAAAGAAGCACAGTAAGCCCTATCAAAGATTCTCTAAAAATGCTTTACGAATTACTTCGTATCAGAAGCTTGCACCGTAAAGTCATTAATAGCAGATAGATTGGTTCCATCGTATGATTCAATGTAGCAAATCGGAATTTGGAAAGGGATGATGAAGAATGATCATTGCGCGCTCTTTATTTCAACACATGATATTTCATTGATTCTACAGTAGAATATGGTATCACGAACTTGCCGAAGTTGGCTTCGTCCCAGTCGCGGTAACCGTGGTAATCTGAGCCGCCGGTTTCTATCAGCCAGTACTGACTTGCTAAATTATGGTAATGTCTTTGCAGGTAAATGTCGTGCATGGGATGAACTATCTCTATGCCGTCCAGCCCGTCGTTAATCATTCTGTAGAGCTTGTCCTGCGTTACCATACGGGATGGATGAGCGAGCACAGCTATACCGCCGGCATCGTTGAGCATTTGAATGGCGTGAGCTACTGTGAATGGCTTTTTGGCTTCGTAGGCGGGCTTGCCGTCTCCGAGATATAATATGAACGCCTCTTTCATAGTGGAAGTAAAACCCATATCAGTAAGCGCTGAGGCAATATGGGGGCGGGTAATAGGCGCCTGCCCGGCTATTTCTAATATTCTATCAAAGCTGATTTGAATATCGAGTCGGTTTAATTTCTCAATGATCTTTTCTGCTCTCTTAAGCCGCGATAGTTTATAATCTACTAAGTGGCTATTGAGTTTCTTGTTATCCAGGTCAAAAAAATAACCCAGTATATGATATTCCTT
Source organism: uncultured Hyphomicrobiales bacterium (assembly GCA_964420565.1). Classification (GTDB taxonomy): domain Bacteria; phylum Bacteroidota; class Ignavibacteria; order Kapaibacteriales; family UBA2268; genus CAYQTZ01. Next base: position 580 of record CAYQTZ010000134.1, on the reverse strand, counting down.
TCCATCTTCGTAACAGCTAAGTTCTACTCCGTTGACAAATTCGACCTTGTAATCCGAGCATATATCCTGTGCATTAATGCAACCTTCGATGTTGTCGTGATCTGTTATGCTTATTGCCGATATTCCTTTTACCTCTGCTTTTTCAAAAATCTCTGACGGAGCTAAAATACCGTCCGAAAAAATGGAATGGATGTGTAAATCTGCTACAGCTTCCATTTAAATATATGTTCATAAATAATAATAATTCAAATTTAATAACTTTAAAATTTATAAAAATCCTTAATTTTTTGCAAAATATCGTTGATTTTTACTACATCTCGGTCGCTTGTTTGTCGGAATTTTAATTCTACGTTGCCATTTTCTACGTTCTTTTTGCCGACAATTATTTGTATTGGCAAGCCAATTAGGTCAGCATCGTTGAATTTTATTCCTGGCGATTCGTCACGGTCGTCGAGCAGCACATCAAAACCTGCTTGCTCAAGCTCGCTGTACAGCTTTTCGGCTGTTTCGCGTACATTATCGAATTTTAAATAGTTTAGTGGAATAATATGCACATGATAGGGAGTTAGTGCTTTTTTCC
>CAYQTZ010000133.1:4153-7376 GCA_964420565.1 uncultured Hyphomicrobiales bacterium | reverse complement strand
AGTAAGATGAAAAGTCCCTCGATCCCCTCTTACCAAGCGGGGAAGTAAGATAAAAGTCCCCCTTTTTTTCTAAGATCCCGACTTGTCGGGAAAAGGGGGACTTTAGTGGATTTTCTTTGGTTTTGCAATGATCTTAACATTTTACATCTCCCTGAAATTTAATTTTATCGGGTGAGAATTCCTGAAATTCCTAATATGATATATCCCATAAAGAAATAAATCCCGCTTTTGCAATATGCTTTTGTCCTTCGGGGCTTATTATCCAGTCAATAAAGTCCTTAACTGTTCCTGTAGCGGTGTTTATAGTGTAGAAGTGAAGGTATCTGGTTATTGGATATTTATCATCACGAATATTTTTATTAGTTGGACTATAGCCATCTACAGAAAGGTGGACAACGGAATTATGATAGCCTACGCCACCAAAGCCAATGGCAGCAATATCAGAGGATACTTCTTCGATAACAGTATTGGTTGTTGGCATAGTAATAGCATTTTTGCAATATTCATTTTTATCTAAAAGATGCTCTTTAAAATAAACAAATGTTCCTGAGTTCGGTGGTCTGATAACGGTTTTGATATGTAAATCCTCGCCGCCTACGTCATTCCAGTTAGTAATAGAACATGAAAAAATACCGGATAGATCTTTCGATGATATATTGGAAACGGGATTCTCAGGGTTTACGTATATACTAAGTGCATCTTTGGCTATAAGGTATGAGAAACCTATGGAATTATACCTGTCTGCTATCATTTGAATTTCTCTTGGGGTTAGTTTTCGTGAAGCAGTACATATATGGCATTTACCCTCAATTAATGCTCTTACTCCTGATTCTGTACCACCTCCATTTACGTAAATGGACACTCCTGGGTTGGCTTTCATATATTCCTCGGCGAGTATCTGTGTAAGCATTAGCATAGTATCAGAACCTTTGATATATATTCGCTCAAATTTGGCAGGGGTACCAGAGCATCCCATTAGAAGCACTATCAGTAAAATATTCAATAGCTTTTTCATTATCTTCTCTCTGCCTTGGTTCGCAATCTTTCATTTACATAAGGCACTCCTTCGTACCAATAAGGTTCTTCCTCGGAGTTAGCTACAAAATAAGAAAATCCGAGTAGTACTTTCAAATGCTTTAATGCCGCATCGAAATTCATCGGTTGGTTCAAGTCATCAAATGGTGTGTGGTAAACGTTTTCGCTGTAATGTACTAATTTGTTCAAAGCTTCGTCGCGAGATAAATTAATATAATCAACACCTTCATATATTAAAAAAGCTGGTATGCCAGAGTTAGCAAAAGCAATCTGATCTGATCTGGAAAACGATTCATCATTGATGAATCCCGGTGGTATCTCGCTTATACTTAAGTTAAATTTATTAGCAACTGAATCGAAAACCAATCCTAATGATGAATACTCTTTGCCCACTCCGATTATGCTCTTGAAGTCATCAAAGAGGGCAATCCCGTCAATGTTCAGATTTGCGATAGTTTTATATAAAGGCACAATAGGGTGGTCGGTATAATATATTGAGCCAAGCAGCCCTTTTTCCTCGCCAGTAGTAAGCATGAAAATAATCGAACGCTTAGGTGCAGGTTTCATTTTTGAATAAACTCTGGCAAGTTCTAAAACGGCAGCTACACCAATGGCATTATCAAATACTCCGTTATAAATTGAATCGCCTTTGATAGCAGGACCGATACCAAGGTGATCATAATGAGCTGTTATTATCAAATAACTATCGCGCAGCTTAGGATCACTACCCTCTATCATACCAATGATATTGGGGGAAACGAAATCTCTTTCCTTAAAAATTCCTTTAAATGATAGTTCGGTATTTAGTGGGAAGCTTAGCATTCTTGTTTCAAAGTGCATACGATATACTTCGTTAAGAGAAAACTCAGCTTCTTTGAATAATCTTTGTCCGGCGATAGGATTCATAAGTACGGACAGATTTGCTGTAGGGGAATATGCCAAAGTGATATCCTCAAAAGCAAACTGTGTCATAATATCATTCCATTTCATGAAGCGATAGTCTGTGGGGTTGGGCAATATTACGCAGCCGCTGGCTCCTCGCGACATAGCAATTCTGAGTTTTGCTTCGTGATGGCTGTAAACAGTGGGTTTTTCGCCATCAAAGAACGCATTGTCAGTGGAAATTGGTTCGCCGTTCAATATCACTACTATTTTGTTTTCTACATCTATGGCGTAGTAATCATTATAATCATATTCAGGTGCAAAAATACCATATCCTGCGAAAACAAGTTCTTTGGGATTTGGGGTAAAGGTCTGGTCCCCTGATTTATAGAGTAAATAATCACGGCCAAGTTTTAATTCGCTTTCTTCATTGCTATTATATAACTTCATCACTGATCCATTAGTAGGGATACTGCCATGCATAGGGATATGTTGGTAATATGTATTCTTATCACCAATAGGTATTAAACCTATTTTGTCAAATTCTAAAGCCAGATATTTTGCTGAAAGATCTCCGCCGCGAGTTCCGGTTCCTCTGCCCTCGAATATATCACTACCAAGAAAACGAATGTGCATTTGCAATGCATCTTTTGATAGTGAACTTATAGCTAATTCATATCTTTCATTAGCATTTTGCGAATAGCCGGAAGTATGAAAAATACTAAATATTATAACTAATATATTGAATTTTGTTATTGTCATTATTTATGTTTTATTATTACTCAACCTCAAGCCGTTCTACCCCTTTTAATCCTTTTATATTTAATAGCTTAGCAAAGATAACATTTATACTCGCTTCCTGTCTTAAACTTAGTGTAAAAGCACCTTCGAAAACTGAATTGGAGCTAGCCAGATTTATTCTTTGAATGTTTAGTTCGCCAAGCACGTTTGTTATTTCGTTAAGCATGCCAGGTTTGTCTTCTCCAATGATCCGAAATTTAACTAATTTTCGCTCTTTTGATTTATCGGGTATCTCAACATCTGTGTCTATATTTTTGAAATAATTATACAAACTTACGACTGCTTTGTGAGTAATTACGAAATCCTGCCATTCCGGGCTTGGCAAGCTGTTTGGCGAAGAAATAAGTTCTACCTGATCGTTTTCATCAAGCTCGTAATTCAAACTTTTTAGCTGCCCGTTAACTTTTGAGGATATACAGTGTATCCCAGTATCGTAAGATACAGCAAAGGCAAGATCCAAAGGACATGCACCTTTGGGCAACGAATAGGATCGCCCTTCGTTTGT
>CAYQTZ010000133.1:0-4143 GCA_964420565.1 uncultured Hyphomicrobiales bacterium | reverse complement strand
TTCATCCTGATAGAACCCCATATCTTTTCTATAGCATCATCATCATTTTCTTCGATTATCTGCTGCATCCATGAAATCCAATTATCTGAACCAACTTCGCTAAATTCGAAAGCTCTGTGATTTTCTTTAAGCTTATAAATAGCCGCTATGCCATTTTCGGCGATTTTATCCATTTCTTCGGTTCTGATTATAACCTCTACAAGCTTTCTGCCAGGGCCGAAATGAGTAGAGTGCAAAGCCCTATATAAATTAATTCTGGGCCTTGCTATATAATCATCCAAGGAGCTTACAGGACCGAATAAATTAGCAATTATGCCATAAGTTCTGTAGCATTCCGTAAAATCATTATTGTTAATAGTGATCACCATAGAATAAAAGTTATCTATCTCGTTCATTGTTTTTCCCTGTTCGAGCATTTTATATATTTCGTAAACGTGCTTATGCTCAATTGTCAGCACATGGTCAATGTTGGTTTCATGTAATTTTTGTGTGATTTTATCGTAAAAGGTTTGTATATAGCTTAGGAAATCCCGTCTTTTGTTATCTAAAGCTTGTTTTATCTCGTCGTAGGCAGTTCTGTCTGTGAAGTACAAAGCCAGGTCTTCAAGCTTCATTTTAATTTTTATCAAACCAAGCCGCTGAGCAAAAGGTGTGTAGAAATTAAGCGTTTCGTGGCCTATTGCCTTCTGTTGTGAATAGCTTAAATGATTCAAAGTGCGCATATTGTCAAGTCGATCAGCTAATTTAATTAAAATAACGCGTACATCCTGGACTAATGCTTCGAATAATTTTTTGTAGGTGGCGGCTTTGTCGAGTTTTCGTGTCTTTTCGCCTTTGATCTTAGTAACACCATCAACAATTCTGGCTATCTCAGGTCCGAATTCTTCTTCAATAGTTCCTATAGTAACTTCTTCGTTATCTTCTGCGGAGTCGTGAAGCAAACAAGCGGCAATGGTATTATTCTCAGCAAAGTCGAACTCCTGCATCAAAGACATAGCGACTTTCAAGGGATGAGTATAGAAAAGATCGCCTGACGAACGTAGTTGATCCTTAAAATCATTATAGCACTTGTTGAATGCATTAGTAATCAGTCTTTCGTCAAAGTCAGTAATGCTCTTGCGGCATTGATCGAGCAGAGCTTTCAAATCTTCATCTCTATCTTTTCCATAAGGACATTCGGTCTCTAATTCAAGCTCGTAGAGCTTTATCATAAGCAGCACGCTTTATTATTTTAATAATAACAGTATCTTAATATACTATTTACAAATAATATACCAAATATTCAACAAGAAAATCAAGATATAGGAATTTTTACAGTAAATGTTGTACCTTTTTGCTCTTTACTTTGTACGAAAATATCTCCTTTGTGAGCTTCTACACATCTTTTTACTATGTTGAGCCCTAATCCATAACCGGAGATAGAACCTACGTTAGATGCTCTGTAGAATGTGTTAAATAGGTTTTTCTGATCTTTTTCGGGGATACCAATACCTTCATCTTTGACTACAAATGTAGCATACTTCTCGCTGCAATTTACCTCGAACGTAACATCTTTACCGTGAAGTGAATACTTAACGGCATTGCTAAGAAGATTTGAAAGAGTAAGCCCTATTAGGTTTTCATCTATCATCGGATCGTTGCATTCTCCCGAATAAAAGAATTTAATCTTCACTTTGCCAGAGGCTGTAAATTCTATGCTTTCTGCTAAGGATTTGCAATATGAGTATAAATCCATGCTTTCTGGCTGGAACTCGAGTTTACCGGCTTCAATTCTGCCTATAGTAAGCACACTTTCCATTAACTGAGTCATTCGGAGGACTGTTTTCTGTATTCTGTCAAAATGCTTTAGCTTTTCATCTTCGTCCCATTGGTTTCCATATCTTCTAAGCAGATCAGTGGAAAGCATGATGGCAGTCAGTGGAGTTCTGAATTCATGTGAGATCATAGAAATAAATCTGGATTTAAGCATATTCAGTTCTTTTTCCTTGGCGAGAGCGCGGCGGATCTCCTCTATAAAGGTCTTCCTGTCTGTAATGTCGAGAGCCATAAAAATAAGTAGGTTTTCGTCCTCATCTGATTTTATTTGCTCTATTGACATCAGTATAGTGCGTGTGCTGCCATCTTTAGACTTCACTATTACTTCCTGATTCTTCACTTGCTCATTATTCAATGCCTGGCTGAAGAGCTCATCTCTTTGATCTTTGTCAGCCCAAATTCCCAGCTCGAGAGAGGTCTTGCCGATAACGTCCTCGTATTGCATGCCAATTAAGCTAAGATAACTGCTGTTAATATCCATTATTCTGCCGTCTTTGGAGCTAACGATCGACATCGGATAAGGACTGTTGTTGAACAGTTTTGTAAATTTGTTGACACTTTTTTCTAAGCTTCGCTCTCTGTTCTTGTGAATAGTGGTATCTACGAAAATCCCAAGGATTAATTCTGGTTCGTTATGCTCATCTTTAAGTATTATCTTCTGTATGTCGAACCATAATTCTTTATCATTGATCACAACTTTGTCTTCATAAGATATAACGCCTTTGTCCAACGATATCAGCTTATCATCGTTTCGTTTGATAAAATCATAAATATATTCAGGCAAAATATCTTCGATATTCTTACTTTTTATATGATTAGAATTAATGTCGATAATATTCAGGAAATTTCTATTTACATATTTATATTTATTATCTTTGATTGATTTAACGATAATAGCATCAGGGATGAATTCTATTACATTCCTAAAAAAGCCATTGTTGAATATACTTCCATTATTCTGAAAGGCTTTATCTAATGCTTTGATTACTACGGCAGGAAGCTGATCGCTATTTTTCCAGAGAACTATGTCGGCAGGATAGGTTTTCATTAGCTCGATGATCCGCTCTTCGCCCAAATTGCCAGCTATTATAATAAATGGAGCATTCTGTGTGTGATTATTTATTAACTCAAGATATTCTTTATAATCATCTATGTTTTGTGAAAAATTATAAATGTATAGATCAAATTTTTTATCAGTATCAGAATATAATTCGGATTTATTGTTAATACATAAGAGTTGAGTGTCAGCAACTGAACTATTTAGTAAATTCAATATTTGATTCGATTCATCCTCAGCTTTACTGTAAATAAGTATATTTGTTTTTTTCATAAGCTTTTTGATTGAGTACTTTAATCATTTCATTCTAACTGAATAGCATAGAATATAATTTTTCAATAGGGAACGTAAGAAATAGATGCTTTAATCAATATTTCATCATTAATGCTACCAAGTGAACCAACTATCTGGTATTGAACAAATTCATCGTCCTGGTTCTTTGCTCCTTCGCTTATCTCTGCATGCCACCAGTAGCCGTCTTCTTTTTCCAGCATTGCGGCGGATGCTGCCGGGAAGTAAAAGAACCCTGGGAATACCTGAAAAGTCCAGCTCAGAGATGGTTTATATGGGTCGTTCTCCCTTTTCTCAGGGTCAGCCCAACCAAAAAGCAAATCAATATCTGCGTGGCAATCTTTTCTGGCATTTGGAGTAACTAAAGAAAAGCTTGTAGGTCCGCTTGCTTTTAGAGTTAATGTTGTGTCTATAGTTTGCTTTGCACCGCAGTTGCTTTCAGTGGAGCTGTCGCATGATGCTATTAATAATGTTACTATTGAAATCAAAGTAACAATACAGAATACTTTTATAATTCTATTCGTTGGCATAATAATCCCCAAAGTATGAAATTGCATTTTACTAATACTTAGAAAATATTAAAAAAGCTTCATAATGTCAAGAACAATTTTTTATTTTTTTTGTTATTCTATTTTAATTGGCTTTCCGGTTACTTATCCCTGCCCGGAAATAATTCTATAAATATAAGTTCTATCAGGGACTTACGAAGGGATTACTATCTCATATTCTCTGGCAAGATATATACTATTCTCAAATAATTCATATCCGTGCGAGTTGAAAATTGAGCCAATTTATCGGTTCGCTTTCAGTTACTCCAGAATTAATGATTATTTTCTCTAAAGATAATTCCCAATAGCAATGATCAATATTAGACAGATATAAAAGTGTTATTGCAATGATAATTAAATTTGTTTCACAAACACCTCCTATGTCCCCCTTTTCCCGACAAGTCGGGATCTTCGATAAAAAAGGGGGATTTT
>CAYQTZ010000132.1:0-7403 GCA_964420565.1 uncultured Hyphomicrobiales bacterium | reverse complement strand
AAATCTTTAATAAACAAAAAATACTATCTTATGAAAAATTTTGCATTAACCGGAGTAGCAGGATATGTTGCTCCAAGGCATTTAAGAGCTATCAAGGATTCTTCCAACAGGCTGATAGCAGCTTGCGATCCTCATGATACTGTTGGGATATTAGACAGTTTTTTTCCAGAAGCCAGTTTTTTTCCAGAAATTGAGAGATTCGACAGGCATCTCGAAAAAATGAGACGCTATAAAAAGGAAGATAGAATAGATTATTTAAGTATTTGCTCTCCTAATTATTTGCATGATGCTCATATCCGTCTTGCTCTTAGATTGGACGCAGATGCAATATGCGAGAAACCACTCGTCTTGAAACCTTCTAATATAGATACTCTTGCAGAATTAGAAGAAGAAACAAAGAGAAAAGTGTATAATGTCTTGCAGCTTCGAGTTCACCCTGCAATTATCGCTCTGAAAAAGGAGATTGAATCTAATGGCAATAAGAATAAGTACAACATTACTCTAACGTATATTACTTCACGCGGACCTTGGTATAACTATTCATGGAAAGGTGATCCCGAGAAATCCGGCGGCATAGCCACAAATATCGGTATTCACTTTTTCGATATGTTGATATGGATTTTTGGCGGAGTTCAGAGTTCAAAAGTTTTTTTGAATGAATATAACAAAATGAGCGGCTATATTGAATTGGAGAATGCTTATGTAAATTGGTATTTATCAATTGATAGAAATGATCTGCCGATGACCGCAATTGATAAGGGAATGCCTACCTACCGATCAATAACTTATAACGGCAATGAAATAGAGTTCACTGGCGGCTTCACTGATCTTCATACATTGGTCTATCGGGATATACTTAGTGGCAATGGTTATGGTTTATTTGATTCTTTGCCTTCAATAGAATTAGTTTATAGTATCAGAAATGCTAAGACAAGTATGAAAAATGACGCAGCACATCCGTATTTATGTAAATAATTATAAAACATTAACTGGAGTATAATATAATGGGTTACTTTGTTCATGAATCTTCTTATGTGGATGATAACTGCATAATTGGAGATGGAACTAAAATATGGCATTTTTCCCATGTGCAATCTAATGCACAAATTGGTAAGAATTGCACACTTGGGCAGAACGTAAATGTAGGCAATAATGTTAAGATAGGAGATTTTTGCAAAATCCAGAATAACATTTCAATTTACGAAGGTGTTGAAATTGAGGATTATGTCTTCTGTGGTCCTTCTATGGTATTTACAAATATTTTAGATCCTCGATGTATGTATCCCCAGAGAGGTAGTGAGTTTTACGTAAAGACTTTAGTGAGAATTGGTGCTTCAATAGGAGCTAATGCCACAATAGTTTGCGGTACAACTATTGGGAAGCATGCTTTTGTGGGAGCTGGGGCAGTTGTTACCAAAGACGTACCTGATTATGCTCTTGTTACCGGAGTGCCTGCTAAAGTTACAGGTTGGTTTAGTGAAGCAGGATTAAGACTGACTTTTGATGACAATAAAATAGCGTTTTGTGAAAAATCTAATAAGAAATATAAGCTATCGGAAGGCAAAGTAGCTGAATTATAGAAATATGGTTTATATTGAATAAAATTTAATAATTTTCATCCGATGTCTGCCAGACATCGGATGTATTATTAAATAAAAATATTGACTTCCTATTGTTGTTATGATAATAATTTTTATGATCCTTAATTACTTGCTGCTCTTGGGCTTGGATAAAGAGGTGGTTTGGGGAAATCATCTTCAAAAGTTTTTATCTCAGCATCTTCGAATAGCAAATTGGGACTTATTATAGTCGCACCAATATATTGCTTGCCGCCTGAAAGGAATGGAGATGTAACGGCAGGAGCTAAGTAATTCATAGCGTATTTATCTTTACCGGCAAGTATTATATCTTTAAATGATTGAGTAGAGATATGATACGCCTGAGCACCCCTTATCAATTCTTCTCTGCCGTCGGGATATACTTTATATGCTTCAATTATTGGTATTTTTTTCTGTATTTGTATCATCGGATAGCTACCGCCAGTAATTCTGAACAAAGTAGTATATAATATATTCTGATCTAAAATTTTTCTGACAATTATGCCATAGGGGAGTTCTCTGTCTTTGCAAAGCTCTAACATTCTATTCTTTAGCTCATTGTCTGAGCGTTGATGATCATCGGCAACTTTAATATTGATAACGGAGAGCATAGCCGAACCGCCGCGATTGTGTCCATTTGATTTACGAACTCTTTTAGTAGGAGTTCTTGAGGATAGCAGCGCTTTCAGGTATCCATCTTTTACGAGTTCGACCTTTTCAGGCAAGACTCCTTCGTCATCAAGTTGGTACACTCCAACAAGTGGGGTGTTCTGGTACTTTTCCATATTAGGCTCTGCTATTACATCAAAGAATTCAGGTAAAACTCTACCGCCGATTTTGCTCTGGAATGCCATATAGCGGTCTGATTCCTGGATACCGTTTTCAGTCATCGGCTGCCTTTGGGTTACTAAATTTGGTGCGAATACCATAGCAAACATTTCTGCTGCCGCCTGGTCTTCGAAAAGAATTGGACCTGAATAGGATTCTTCTAAATATGGAGCGTTTTTTAGTGCAGTGAGACTTTCTGCTACTTTTTTGGAGGCAGCAAGGAGAGAGTCCTTCGCAGGTAACTGGTCGGGAGTGTGGTTTATTGATGTAAACATATCTGCAAGCGGCATACCGTCCTCTGATTGAGTGAAAGCAACTATTTCTAGTCCTGTATAATGCTCAGTTTTTATGTACTGTCTGCCTTCGCTATTCAGGAAATAAGTTTTTTCGGGTATAAATTCAAAACCTACCGAGGAAACCGTTACTTCAGGATAATCAATAAAGGTCTTTGACAGCTCTTTTATTAAAGATTTATATTTTTCTGAGTCAACTTTCGCAAAATTATCTGAAAAAATGTGTTTCTCAGGCTTTATGTAAAGAAAGTCATGAGTAGTATCCTTACGTATTCTGTTTTTAATGGCGGCTTGCTTTTTAGATAAGATTTCGGCTGTCTGTTTGTAAGCAGCATCAGTGGCAAGCCATAACTCTCGTCGCAAGTTTTTATAATCAATCTCGTAGGGGATCAATCTGCCTGAGAATCTTTCTTCGTCGTCGCCGCTGCCAAATAAGCTTAGACCAAAATCAAAGAAATTAGTATTGTCAAATATGTAACTACCTACTCGCACTTTTACGTAAAGGCTGGCTCTTTTTGTGTTAGAGAAATCTTTGATACTGCCAAGAGTAGCTCCGATTACCAAAGGCTCTTCTAATACAAGTTTGTATTCAATATAGTAAGGCCTTTCGAGAGATTCGAGATATAGCTCACCCATCGAACGGTTTATTTCGTTTTCCATTGCCCTGATTATCTCTTTGTCTGTTTCAGTCATTTTGCTGAAAGAAGCTGTTACAACTATAAATAATGATAGTAGTGTAATATGCAGGAATATGAACATTTTCTTTTTCATTCTATCTTTCCGTTAAATTAATGATCTATTGATTGTTTAATGCAGCTGGTGATTCAAGTATTGGTGGTTTTGCCTGCGATTTTTTCTTTCTCTGCACTTCAATTTTTGAGACTAACAGAGTTGGGGAGGATGCTGATACAGGAACACTCCCGGATTCAGCCCCACACATACCGTTGAATACTCCGATGTCGTCGGCAGCACCAATAATATTTGAAAATGTAGTAAGCGGTGTGCCAATAAGGTCCACTCCGCGAACGAGCTCGTCAGGTCTGCCGTCAGCAAAAACTTTATATACAATGATAGGATTTACGTTGAATGAGTTGGGAATTGATCTACCGGTAAAAGTAAAGCCCCCCTGCACTTTTTCAAAATATAAGCCGAAATCTTTGTCTTGCTCTCTAATCTGCTCTCTAAGCTGTTCTTTTAATTCTTCTGTAGTAACGTATTCCTTAGCACGAACTATCAAGTTTGATTGGCGTGAAACTGCGCTTCTGCCGGCTTCTTTTCTGCCGTGACCGTTAGATTTAGCAAAGCCCTCTATTGGAGAACGGCTCATCAGAAAATCTTTTAGTATGCCATTTTCCACCACGTGAACTTTCTGAGCTTTTACTCCTTGATCGTCGTATTTATAATAACCTGAAACGTCATATCCGCGTAATTCATTTACTGTGGGATCCATCAGCACATCAATAAATTCTGGCAGAACTTTCTCGCCAATAGATTCTTTATAAGTTTGGGCGTCATTGGGGTCTTTTAGTCTGTGGCCTTCTATTCTGTGCCCGAATATTTCATGGAATAAAACTCCAGAGGCTTCTCCTGAAAGTATGGCTGGACCGGAATATGTATCTGTGAAAAGTGGAGCATTCCTTTGAGCTTCGAGTAATGCGACTATATCTTTAACTTTATTCGCGAGTATAGTTTCGTCAGGTAATTCGTCAGGTGAGAAAGCAAAATAGGTTTCATACATTGGTAAGCTCATGCCGTCTTCCGCTTTTGTTTTTGCGACGATAGAAATTCGTGCAAATGGCTCTTGCCATTGCAACTCAGCTCCCTCAGAGCTAACAAAATACTTGCGTTTTATCTCGAAGCGAAAAGCAACATCTCCAATATACAGCCATTCCTTTTCATTGAACATATCAGAGATTTTCCTGACAGTATTAACCCAAAAATCCTTATTGAAGTTTAAGTCATTAATATCTTCAATATATACAGATGGCTTTTCAGTAGAAAAATCGGGAGATTTGTCCTCTTCTTCTACTTTGACAGCTTTATTAGTAATAACTTTATCGTATAGCTCGGTAGCATTTTTGTAATGTTTGTCAGTGGCATACCATATAGCGGATTTAATCGCATCGGGATCATCTTCGATAGGCAGATAGGTAGTTCCACCTCCGAAGGAGAAGCTAAATGGCTGCCCTCTGATGATATGTGTGTTATCTAAATTATAATCTCCAACGCGTAGATCTACATCCAATATTCTCTGGTGATTGCTTTGCTCGGATTTGATAGCTCCGAATGAAGCAGAAATATAATGCTGCTGAATATCAGTTATGCTGTAAGAAATAAAATATGGAGCTTTATCTTCTGATTTTAGCTCTTCCATTGCTCTGCTGAGTTCGGATTTAGCCGATTCGAGTATTATGGATTTCCCTGCATATAAGTTAGAAAGATTCAGTAGCAATAATGTAATTATTAATATTCTTATAAGTTTCATTATCTCGCCTTTTGTGAATTAATAAAAAAAATGAAATCACTTTCACTTATAACGGAAATTACTATAGATTATTGAAAGCGATGCAAGTATTTTTTTTAAGAGACACCGGTTTTCGCATAAAATTATTTGTTTTTATCTCAACTTCTCCTTAAATTGCAAGTTCCTATTTGGAATAATATTGTAAATGGAGATGGAACCATGGCAAAAAAAGATGTTAGAGTTAAAGTAATACTTGAATGTACAGAAGCGAAAAAAGAAGGAAAGCCGCCTTCGAGGTATTCGACTATGAAAAACAAAAGAAATACCACGGAACGTTTGGAATTGAAGAAATATAATCCATTCCTGCGTCGCCACACTGTTCATAAAGAAACACGTTAAGCTTAGGACATAGAAATTTTACTGAAAGTGTCGCCTTAATTTATTATAGGGCGATACTTTTTTATTGTAATTAGATGTATATCTGCTAAATGCAATACAAAAGCTAATTGCATTTAAAATAATAGTACACTAATGCTTCAGATGAGATTTGTGAAGCAGAAGGAAGACCATTAAGGAAGACCATTTATGATAGTGAAAACGATTATAAACAAAAGATAAAATATGATAGATCAGTACAATATTTGAAATATGTTACTCTGAACTAATAATTTTTTTGAAATATTAACAAAAAATGAAAAAAATATTATTCTATTCCTTAAAATATACTTATCTTTGTAATTCATTCTAAAAACGGAATGAAGTGTATAATTAACAATTTTTTTGAATTCAATGTGCTATTAATAATATTACAGTATGCTTTATGAACATGGAAGAAACTAACGTAGAACAAACCGAAATTAACCAAAATCAAGAACCAGTTGCCAATAGCGATGATGCTGTGAAAGCAGAAGAGCCCAAAGCAGCCGAAATGCAAGATGAGCAATCCGAGCCGGTAAAAGAACAATCGGAAGAGATAATGGAAGCTCAGGAGCAAGCTACTCCTGATACCAAAGAAGACAAACCGTCAGATGAAGTTGATACTGATGATTCTTCCGCTCCTGCTAAAAAAAATACTATCAATGAAATATTTGATGAATTGAAGAATAAATTAGACAACAAAGAAACCATTGAGGTTCTGGTAAAAAGCCGGATCAAAGGCGGCTTTCGCGTTGTTTATAAAGACATGCCCATGTTTCTTCCCGCATCTCATTTTTCATTGAAAAATACTCCTTCCGAAGCTGAGCTTCAGGATGCTGTTGGCACGAGACAAAATGTTCTTGTTCATGAGCTTCAGGAATTTGACGAAGGCAGGAAAGCTGTTATCGTTACCAAAAAACCTTTGCTTCGTGAAGAATTTTATTCTAAGCTAAAAGAAGGCGATAAAGTAAAAGGTATCGTTTCTTCGATTGCTCCTTTTGGAGTATTCGTTGACCTTGGCGGCATAGAAGGTCTCATACATATATCTCGTTTATCACAGGTTCATGTGGAAGACCCGGCATCAATCGTTAATAAAGGTGATGAAATTGAAGCTATTATTAGCAAAATAGATCAGAAAAATGACAAAATAGGATTAAGCCGCAAAGAGCTCGAAGCTTCTCCATGGAAAGGGGTAGCTAAAGAATTTGCTCCTGGAACTCAGCACAAAGGTATTGTCAGAAGATTGACTGACTTTGGCGCTTATGTGGAGTTAAGACCTGGCGTTGACGGCTTATTACGCACTCCTGAGATATCATGGACAAAACGCATTAAAAAGCCCGCTGATGTCTTTGCTCCTAACGAGGAAATCACTATCGAAGTCATCAATGTTTCCGAGGAAAAAGGAACTGTAGCTCTTAGCTACAAAAAAACTCAGCCGAATCCCTGGCCTGAAATGAAGGAGAAATATCCTATCAACAGCAAAACAAAGGGAGTAGTGGCGCAAGTAATGGCTCAGGGCATTATTGTTACTATCAATAACGAAGTTGATGGGTTCATGCCAAGAAGCAAGATGAAAGACATTATGCGTGGCAAGAAAATTCCTTATCAAGTAAATGATGAAGTAGAAGTAATAATAGCCGATCTTATCCCAGAAGAGGAATCGCTTATATTAGCTCCAGTTATTGATCAGGAAGCTATCGAAGCTGCCAGGCAGAAAAAATCAAGTTCAAGGCGTTCGGGACAAGACAGCTCTAAAGCTCAGGGCGGTATCACTTTCCTTGATATGATGTCCGAATCAGACAG
>CAYQTZ010000131.1:0-7409 GCA_964420565.1 uncultured Hyphomicrobiales bacterium | reverse complement strand
ATCTGCTATTTCGTGGTATTCTCGTGTCGTATGGTCAAAATTTCGATAATTTTCCATGTGGTAGGCATCGCTACCGCAATCAGCAAATACTGCTCCAGGTATCCGACCCTTGACTTTTATGTAGTTATAACCACTTACCTCGCCTATGTATTCCCAATCGCTGCGAACACATACTAATTCAGAATCAGAGGATTTCAACATTTCTCTTGCTTGCTCAATATCCACTATCAACTCTGGCTTTTGGGGTATTTTTGCACCAAAATCTGCTACTGGTACCCTATCAATATCTTCATAGTCAATTTGAAAACCAGCATCTTCCCACGATTTGAAGCCTCCATTTAGTATGCGAACATCTTTTACCCCTGCATACATCATGATCAGCGCATTACGAAAAGCTGCTATTAAGCCTGCTGAACTGCCGGGGTATTCGTCAGCATATTTGGGTAACAAATATTTTCCGTAAAGTACTACTGTTGTATCCGCTGTAATTCCATGCGATTCTAATGCTGCTCTTATCTCTTTCGGCGAACGGTGGTTCCATGTTTCCGGAGATTCCAGAGCTAATGTGTCCATATCAATTGCATTTGGTATATGCCCGCTCAGATAAGCATCTCGATTTCGGTAGTGAGAATGCACCACAATATACTTATCGTTTTGATAATGCAAGGGTTTCTTACCTGAAATCAATTGATAAACCCACTCAGGAGATACTAAGTTTTTGTAATTTGATAAATGCTCCATAGGCAAATCATAATTAGCAGACCATTCTGAAACAAATGAGTAGTATAAAAAAACATTTTTAAAATCTGATCTCTGAAAGTATTCAGCAGTTTTCTGTATGTCTTTTGCATTATAACCATAGATGATCAAATCATACTCAGGAAGAATATCCTTTTGTTTAATTATCTCTGCACATTTTTCGAACGATGTCCATTCGGCAGGCAAGGATTTAGCTCCCTTTATATGCCCTCCTCGCAATTCTCCCTGTAATGGCCAACCATTGTAAGCATATACAGAGCGAGAATCAATGATCTTGGTTTTTCTGTTGTTTAAAAGTAGTTTTAATTCTTCAGTGGTAATATCTTTAAATCTAATCATTGTTTATATTATATTAATTAATAAAAATATCTTTTGTTTATAATATTATATTTTTTTTGGATATTCTTTTTTAGATAAACGCATACTAAAACCATGACTGATATTTGACTTTTATAGTAATTAGTTACAACAAATTGTAATTTACTATTGTTATGTCAAATATTAATTGTCAATCAATCAGGAATAATTGATCTACTAAAAGTAGGTTTCTTCAGTAGAGCAATCATTCCTGATTGTTGCTTATTAAGTTGACATGACACTATGTCTTTTATTTTGTAAATGTTAAGGATCAATATCTTTAGCTATTTCAATTATTCCCGACATAATATTTATTAAAATATTTCTCTACACATGCTCAATATCTGTAAATTGCGATACTATAATGTTGTCAGTTACTACATCTGCAACAGATAATTTATGGATATCATCCACACCATTGGTGCGAGCATAAATTTTAAGCTCTTCATTAGTAGCATTATAAAAATTCACCAATCCTTTTACGCCTTTATCAATATCCAAAAGCTCTCTCAATTGTTCATTTTGTGTAGCTATTCCTGCAGGGCATGTACCTGTATGGCATACTCTCGCCTGAATGCAGCCAATCGAGATCAAGGATGCTGTAGCCATGGCAACGGCATCCGCTCCGAGAGCAATGGCTTTGGCAATGTCGGCACTTGTACGGAAACCACCTGTAATGCATAGTGTTACATTACTTTTTACTTTGTCAAGATATTTCCTGGCGCGGCGAATGGCAAATATGGGTGGAATGCCTACATTGTCTTTCAAAAATTTTGGCGATGATCCAGTTGCTCCTCCGCGACAATCTATAGTAATGAAGTCTGGTTCTGCTTTCAAGGCAAATTCAAGGTCTTCCTCTATATGTCCCGAGGCGAATTTTATGCCCACAGGTTTTCCATTGGTGATTTTCCGTATGTGTGCTACTTTTTGTTTCAAATCATCTAAGTTTTCTAAACCAGATAATCTGCCAGGCGAGATACTGTCTTCGCCCTTTTTCAGCCCGCGGATCTGAGCGATTTCATCTGTAACCTTTTTGCCTGGTAAATGTCCGCCCAAACCGGGTTTTACGCCTTGACCGATTTTGATTTCTACTGCATCAGCTTGTTTAATAGCTTCGTCTTTGTGAGAAAAAGCGGCTGTACCGAGTTCATATATGAATTTTTTGGCGGCTTTTCTTTCATCCGGAAGCAATCCACCTTCGCCAGAACAAGTAGCAGTTCCAACCAACGATGAACCTTTTGCCAAAGTGATTTTTGCTTCGCGTGATATTGCCCCAAATGACATATGCGATACGTAAAACGGCATATCTAACATCAGGGGTTCTTTTGCATATTTGCCAATGATGGTTTTGGTGTTTACTTCAACATTTTCGTTCAAAGGCATTTTGTACAACTGAGCTCCTTTAAAAACTATTGTATCTAAAGTGGGGAATTCCCGTAAAGTGGACATAGATGAATTTTCGCTTTTGCCGGACTCTGCCAGTTTTTGCACTTCGGCTACTTTTTCGTTCTTATGAAATCCTATTTGCTTAGCTTTTCCTTCATCGTTGAATTTTGTGTACCAGTGCTGACCGTCGCAAAAGGGTTTATTTTTGGAATTACCGCATCGGCACAGGGCAAAATGCTCTTCCGATTCTGGTCTGTCAGCATCATGAAGTTCAATACCACCCTTTACGAAATAAGGACCATCTTTTGTAACTTTTAATTTAGGTTGTTCAGAAAAACTATCGTATTTCACGCCGTCAATAGAATAGCTCAAAGCACCAGAAGGACATTTCTTTATAGTTTCAATAATTTTATCTGCTGTTTCTGCATCAGGATCAATCCATGGTTCTACGCCCATACGAAACACTTTGGGCAGCCCATCGGTGCAAAATCCTACGTGGGAACAAATTCCGCGATCATCATGTATCGTAATGTCTTTTCCGATGTAGTTATCTACTTTGCGGGGTTGCCTTCCTTCCAGTTTTTCATCAGTCCAACCAATTTTCCCATGAGTTCCGTCGCAAAATGGTTTACTGCTGGATTGCCCGCAACGGCATAGCCCTACGGTTGATTTATCCACAGAAAAAGTATTCCCGTTTTCTTCGGTGATCTCTTTCAAGTTTTTCAGGACGAAGGGCCCATTCTTAGCTGTTTTGATCTGTTCTTTACGCATAAATACTTTTAAATATTAGAAATTATTTTTTGTTTTGCTGAATAATTACTATCTGCTTATAATAAACTTCTCCGATAGATACTTAGAATTACTTTGGCAAACTATGAAATATACTCCGTTGCTAAGCCCGCTAACGTTAATTCTATAATTGCTATTGCCTGAGGAAACAGTCTGACCCGATAGAGAAAAAATCTGATAGCTGTCATAATTATCTGATAATTCAAGAAAATCATCAGTGATGATCTCATTTTTCAGAATATTCTGTGATCTTAAGTCTTCTGCTACGCTATTGTAGCTTGGTAAATTGATCTTGAACAAACCCTGTTTTATGTGGTTAAACCATATCTCGTTTTTAATATGCAGCATATTTGAAAACGATAAAGACAAGCCAGTAATCGGATAGCTCAGAAACTCTTCATCATTCAATATTACAAGTAATTTCTCATGATTAATCAAACACTCATTACCATCCTTATCAATGAATAAATTTAAGAACAGAATCTCCATTTCCGATTCTTCTAATATATCATCATATTGATCGTGATCCCATGTCTTTCCATCATATACTGATATTCCACCAGGCAAAGTAAATGTTCCATAATTCATATGCCAACCGCTGGACATGGAATAGCAGATCACCAGATCGCCGTTTTTATTTTGGCATAGTTCTCTGTTTCCATTTGTTAGTGGATGGTCATCTCCATCTTCGGGTATCAATAATTCACCCTGACCTTCATCAGAGCTATAGTAGTATATTTCATCGCTCCAGCTATCAATTACAACATCGCCGCTATTCAAATATATTCCATCTCTGAATAATCCCGTATAGTTCGATTTCAGATTCTCGTCTATCAGCTCTATTCCTTTGTCAGTGATCCTGTATATAGAATTTGTTGACTCATAATCATTGATCTCGTAAGAGAATTCCTTTAAATATACACTTACCCAAACGCCACCAAGAGAGTCAAGGCAAAGTATATAATACTCTTCTTTGGGTCTATTCTCTAAATGATCAGGATCCTTCAGAAAGCTGATTCGTTCCCATTCATTGCCATCCCAGATGCCAAGAAAATCATAAATAGATACATAATATTTTCCATTCATGTCGGGCTGGACTTTGATATAGGGCATAATGCTATTACCAATTGCCTTATTACTCATGGGAACGGGAATAATATCCCATTTAAAACCATTAAAACGCTGAATGAAATAATTCTCATCAGATACTCCCAGAGCTACAATCATATCGTGATGACTATCGTAGGCAATATCATAAAATTCATTGGCGTGAACACTTTCCTTACTTAATATTACAGGTGGATAAGTATTATACCATTCAATATAACTTTCCCGTGCAATAATAAGATTCTTTGCTATTGACTCAATAAAACATAAGATGTTGCTGGTCTCATTTTGCTGAAATTCTGAGAACTCTTTTGTTTCAGGATCATATAAATAAATACCTTCATCAATCTGGAAATAGAGTACATTCTGACCTTTGTATAGATTTTTTTTGTTGTAATATTCAATGCTTTGCTCTTTTAGATATACTGTTTCTTTAATATCAAAACTATACATAAAAATACCATTATTGTTTATGCCATAGAGGATACCATTTTCATAGTGGCATAGATAAGTATGTTGTAAATTGAACGTATATTCAGTGCTGACTGGCACAAATCCATCTCCTTCATGCTTATAAAATCCTTTAGAAGTTTGAACCCATAATTCATTATTAACGCAATATATGGCATTTGGGAACAAATCTCGAAATTCATCATGATCTTTATGCGATTTTGACATTAAGTATTCAGGACCATTATTAGTAATTTTGAATATTAATCTATATCCTGACCAATTCATGCCAAGATAAGCATAAACTTCGTCATTGATCTCTATTAGGTCTGCGTAGAGATGCGTACCTTCATAATCTGCTGTAGAATACAGAGTTGAAGAGCCATCTTCAATTACCTGCACTCTTGGCTCTTTAGACCTTAATAAATATAGGTTGTTGTCTTTTACGTAATGAGCAACAACTGATATTGCGATGGAGTCCGCATTGCCATCTTTAATACGGTATAATATGCTTTGCTTCCTATAACAATATAAGTCATTATCATATTCAAAAAAATGATCAATTTCTGAGATCAATTTTTCATTTTTGTATAGTACCGGCTGCATTGAACCATCGCTTTTATTAACCATATAAACTCCTGTAGAATTAGAGATCAGAAGACCATATTCTTCAGTATCGTACATGGAATAAACCTGAGCAAATTCATTACAATAGTTGATTGCCTCGATTGAATACATTTGCGAGGTGGCAAGCAATAAAAGAAGGATGAAGTAACGCATAACATACCCGAATTAATATATATTAATTTATAAAAATTATAATCTACATAAAATATTAATAATGAATAATAGTGTTCGTTATTATCCACTATATTATCATTATTGGCAATATATCAATATCTTATAAAATTTGCAAATTATTTATTATTCATATTTCTTTAATGGACATTGCCGCTTATTGATATAAGAAATATATGTTATAAACTTTCAAAAATATCAATATACCTTATGAATGTAACAATATGTTTTGCTTATAGCTGGTTGTTTTAGTGATTTATGACCATTGGAAAAGTACAAAAAAAGGGGCTACGATATGTTTTATTTCATATAATAGCCCCAACAATAATCTTAAGCTAAATACTATCTGTTTGTATTATTAAGTATTTTCGACAAAGATTCGTAAGCAGATTTAACGGTATTATCAGTTACTAAATAATTTTCAATCGCCTGGCAAGAATGCAATACAGTAGAGTGATCGCGATTCCCGAAATATGAGCCAATAGTTTTTAACGAATTTGTTGTCATTTTTTTAGCAATATACATAGCCATCTGGCGGGCTAAAGTAATCTCATGCTTTCGTGATTTCGATTCAATCTGATCGAGAGATAATTTGTAATAATTTACTATCTCCTCTTTTATATCTTCGATAGTTACCGGCTTCGGATCAGAGCATCTGATGCCACTGATTACTTCCTTAGCTAATTGAAGAGTTAAACTCTTTCTATCTAAAGTAACCTTAGCGATCAAAGATATCAAAGCACCTTCTAACTCGCGAATGCTCTTAGTAATAGATCTTGCCAAATACTCAACAACGTCCAAGGGCAGCTCTATACCTTCATCTTCACTTTTCTTTTGTAGAATTGCCATCCGCATCTCGAAATCAGGCGGCTGAATATCAACGATAAGTCCCCACTGAAAGCGGGACATAAGTCTCTCGTCCACATCTTTCAGATCTCTTGGAGCTTTATCGCTGGTAAGCACTAACTGCTTGCCTTCCTGATGCAAAGCGTTGAAAGTATGGAAAAAGTTATCCTGCGTTTTTTCCTTGCCGCCAAAGAACTGAATATCATCAACTATCAAAGCATCAATACTACGATAAAAATTAATGAAATCACTGAGCTTATTATTCTGTATTGAAGTTATATACTCCATTGTAAACCGCTCGCTCGTAGTATATAGCACTCTGGCACGTCTTGATTTGGTAACAATCTGATTGCCGATCGCCTGAACTAAGTGAGTTTTTCCAAGCCCTGTGCCACCGTATAATACTAAAGGATTAAAGCGAGTGCCGCCGGGATTATGAGCTATTGCCTTGCCGGCAGAAACTGCAAGCTGGTTGCTTTCGCCCTCAATAAAATTATTAAAAGTATATCTATTATTCAGATATGATGAAAAATTCTGTGGCTTCACCTGGCCACCTGAAAATGAAAGTGTTGGCTGATTATTCTGAGGCGCCTGCTTCAAGCCAGGTAGCTTCATAGTGCGGTCATCGCTCGAGCCATTATCTTTTTCAACCACTACCTGATATTGCAATTTTGCTTTAGGTCCCATAACCTGAGACACAGTCTTTTGTAAAAGAGGATAGAAATGCTCTTCTATCCATTCGCAAAAAAATTGGCTCGGCACCTTAACTGTAAGTATATCATTCTTCCACTTTAATGGTTTAAGCGGTTGGAACCATGTTTTAAACACTTGTTTTGAAACATTATCCTTGATTATTTTCAAGGATCTATTCCAGTAAACCTCTGCCTTATCATCAACATCATGGCTGAAATCAGCTT
>CAYQTZ010000130.1:0-7412 GCA_964420565.1 uncultured Hyphomicrobiales bacterium | reverse complement strand
TTTATTCAGACTCTCTAAACTTTTTGCGTAGTCCCCAAGAAATGAAGGTGAGCCGAATGATCGTTCTACTTAAGAAACCTGCTTTTAGTAGATCAATCATTCCTGATTGATTGACAATTAATATTTGACATCACAGTAGTTTAAAATATGATATTGAAAAAAAATTCAAAATTTCTTCACTAAATTAAAATTTTTTGTAACAAAAACCCTATTCAATGTGTATATTGATGTAAATATTATTTTAAATTTTTGATGAATAAAACGAAAGGTAACAGATGAAAAACATTATCCTTATGATAATTGCCCTTGCAATTTCCTCAAATTCTATTTGGGCAGAAACTAATGGCAACTCATTCCAGAGCAATCAGCAGTTCGAGATATTGCTTCCAAACCAAAAGGATGTTAACACAAATTTTATTTCGCCTGAGCAGACAGAATTTGCTGACAGATGGGACAGATTCGAAAAAACTAACGGAAATTGGACTGTTCTTGTGGACGCAGCAACACTTACACCCCACAGAGCTTTTGGTAAGCCAATAAGGATTGATGGTTATTCAAAAATTACTATGGATAACGTAAAAGAGGCATCTTTGGCTTTCCTAAGCAAGTATGAAGCTACTTTTAATATGAATGTGAATAATCTGGAATTCCGCCGTGTAAATAATGTAAATGGAAAATGGTACGTTTCTTTCCGCCAGCAATATCAGCATAAAACTGTACTGTACTCAGAAGTAGAGCTTAGAATATCCGAAAATGCTAATGTCTTTGCTTTTGGAGTATCTTATTATAATGGTATTGAGCTTAATCATACACCCTCAATTGCTTATGACCAAGCGGTCGGCAAATCTGTGGAAGCTTTTGAAACTAAAGGCAAGAACAAAGTATCACTATTAAGCAATGATAATGCCGGCAAAGCTTACATCCTTCCTCTGAAATATAAAGATAAAGTGGATTACAAACTGGTATATGATGTGAAATTCAGAGCTTCGGAGCCTTTTGGTGATTATATTTCTTACGTTGATGCCCACAGTGGCGACATACTTTACAGAAAAAATATGACCATGAACGCAGAACAGAACATTAAGTTAAAAGGCACTATCAAAATGACCAGACCTCAGGATGAAGAAATGGAAGTATTTTTCCCATATCAAAATGTTTATATTAATGGAGAGAAATATACTTCTGATGAAAAAGGCGAGCTTCACGTAGAAATCACCGAAACGTCCGAGATAATTGCCAAGTTCGAAGGTGCTTATTGCAATACATATTTCACTGACAGACAGAATGCTTCTTATAAAGATACATTGGAACCGGGTGAGAATATATTGATTAATTGGACTAATGACAACTCGCATATATTCGAAAGAAATGTTTATTACCATACCAATAAAGTACATGACTGGATAAAAAATATTGACTCTAATATGACAGCAATGGATTTCCCTGTAAACGTCCAACTATTATGGGATTTTGCTATGGGCACTAATGCTTCATCCAATATGACTGGCGATACGCTCTCTTTCTGGAACGTCCGGGATGAAAAAATGATATTTGCTGAAACTCCAGGCATATTATATCACGAATACGGGCACGCTATCAATTTCAGGATGTATATGGACCTTGGCGTTCCCGAAGGTATGCAGAATTTTACCACACACGAAGCTCTTGCTGATATAACAGCATGTATGATACTTGATGACCACCGTCTCGGCTTGGGATGTGATATATCAAGGCCCGATTATTACATCCGAAACCTCGACAACGAGCTGGTCTATCCTGACGATTTGGAAGACGAATCGCACCACGACGGGCAAATACTGGGCGGAGCGTTCTGGGATTTACGAGTGATGACTTCTAACGAATATGTTTCTCACATTTCGCATTTTGCCCGTTACGGATTGCCCGATGACCCAAACCTCGGCGTTGCTTTTTCAGAGTGGTTCATTGAGACGATAATTGCTGACGATGACGACGGAGACCTTACAAATGGTACACCACATTTTCAGGAAATACTAACTGCTTTCAATAATCATCAGATCGGTACTTCTCTTATGCTATCAAGTACTTTTAATCATCAGCCATTAGAAGATACAGAGATTTTCGATCAAAAATTCAAAGTAGATTTCAGCATAGACGTTCCCAATCTGCCCAACAGTAAACCCGAAGAGGTCAAAATAGTATATTCTATTGATAACTGGGAAACATTAATTGAAATTGAAGCTTCTGAATATGATGATAACAAATATTTTGCAAATATTCCCGCTATGGATGAAGCTACAATAATTCAATATTATATATTAGCAAAAGATAATTTCACAGACGAATACATAAAATTACCACAGGAAAAAGGTTTCGACTCCTATTTATTCTTAGCAGGGTATCATGATTATGTTTATGACAATTTCGAAGAGCAGGGTAGCTGGACAATTGGAGCAGAGGACGACACTGCCGTTAATGGTACATGGGAGATCGGAAATCCAACTATGGTAAATTTAGGCGGAGTATATCTGCTGCAACCCGGCGAAGATTATTCTGAAGAAGGAACTAAATGTTTCTGCACAGATCCCCAAGCCTCTCAAAACTTCTTTCAGCATATGTTAGGACCTGGTAAAACATCTTTTATATCGCCAGCTTATGACATATCTGAAGTCGAAAGGCCGGTTATTCGTTTTTATAAATGGTTTATCGGTATTGCATTTCTTCAGGTAAATTATCCCGAAAAACCATACTTTGAAGTCTCTATGAAATACAACGAGAGCGATGAGTGGGTGTCAATATACAAAAACTCCGATGGTGAATTCGATTGGAAGAAAGTTGTTATTCCCGTTCCTTCAGAAGCTCATGGCAGTGAAAGATTCCAGTTAAAGTTTGTTGCAAATAATACCGCCACAGCAATGGGGATTCTTTTCGAATCTCTCGTAGATGATTTTGAGATACTATCTGCCAATGAGGTGCAGAGTACTTCAGTTGATGATAACACATTTGCAGAGAATCTTAGTGTTTACCCAAACCCATCTGATAAGATAACCACTATAGGTATTTATTTAGACAGGCCAACTGATATATCAATAAACATCTATGATTTGCTCGGCAATAATGTTTACTCAGTAGCTCAGAGCAGCACTGGTGGATATTGGATGTATAATTGGGACGGCAAGGATAACTATGGCAATGAACTTTCGGAAGGCATTTATTTGATGAAAATTAACGAAGGCAGCCGCCAGATAACAAAGAAAATAATCAGGAAATAATATTTCAAGTTCTAATAACTTCCTTACCCTCCCGAAGGCTTTTTCACCTTCGGGAGGATAAAAAAGGTCTCAGCAGTTATTCATTAGAATTAGAAATATATATCCTTATTTATCAAGTTAAAGATTCAGCAAAGCATCATTATTCGTATAAAGCCAATAGTTGCTGGTATATGCTTCCTCATTTATGAAAGACTCTGCTGTCATATTATCAATATCACAGATAGATTCTAACAGCTTCTATAGCAGAGGAATATAAACTGCAAAATAGAATCGCTATTTTTTTAAATATATTCAATTAAGATATCTGAATAATAATTATTTTTTCTAATGATGCGAACAAATACTAAATAATTTTAGGCTGATATTAGCTTTGTCAGTGAACAGTTTTTTGCTGCTGACAAAATATTTTGAACCGATAGATTAGATTTTTTCAGGGGGTACATTATAGCCTTTTGCCTAAAAATGAAATTTTTCTAATAGAAATCAACAATTTTCATTAAATTTATATTAATTATTATTCATAATTTTATGTTTTATGAAAAAAGATTTGCATATTAAATTATTGCTTAAGATATTGTATGACTTTAAATATATACGTTAAGAATAAATGAAGATAATTGATAATCAACAATATTATATTCAATAAAGGAGAATAGAGATGAAAAAAAACTTTACTAAACTATTGCTTTCGCTTGCAATGATTACTTTGGTATTTACGATGATGAGCAATCAGTCAAATGCCGAGAGAAAAATACTTCTGGAGCAGTTCACCGGAGCATGGTGCGGCTGGTGTGTGGACGGTTCGCTCGTTATGGACTCACTACTTGAGGCATATCCTGATGACCTTATTGGAGTTAAGATACATCAGGGAGACCCAATGGCATTGCCAAACATCACTATGCTACAAGGTATGCTGGGCATTACTGGTTTCCCTACCGGTACAATCGACAGAGAAATATTTAATGTGAACGGCAGTAATTTAATTGCTTTGCCCAGAAGTGTTTGGCGTAGTGCTATTCAGCAATTGATGGCTGTAAAGGAAGAAAAAGTATCCGTAGAATGCGATTGGCATATTGATTATCTCAATTATAAAATAGTAGCCACCATTCGCACAGAGTTCCTCGCTCAAATGACTGAAGATGTGCGTCTTAATGTATATATTTGCGAAGACAGCATTACAGGCGGCAGTGATTACGATCAGGCAAATGCTTATGCCAAGCGTCAGGGGCAGGAATATCACCCTTATTATAATGAGCCGGCCATTATTTCAGGATATGTACATGAAAAAGTGGTACGTTTGATGGCAGGCGGAATACGTGGAGAGAAAGGTCCACTTCCAGGTGGTATTTTAGCAGGCAACGAATATGAATATACTTTCGAGGTTAGTATAGATCCAAAATGGAATTTGGACAATGTATATTGCCTTGGTGTAGTGCAGAAAGCGGATTCCGAAGAAAGTATTACAAGAATGATATACAATTCATGCTATGCCACTCGGTTCGATCCAAGCACAACAATTTCATCTGTAGATAATATGTATTCCGTAAAAAAACTTAATGAAAAATATACCAGACAATTTACTATTAAAAATATCAGCGATGATGATATTACTTATAATATTGACGTACAGCAATCTGACAGAACTCCCGATGGCTGGGAAATGGAAGTAACATTACCTGATAAAGTGCTAAGCGGCAAAAATGATTCTCCTTTATCAGATGAGATCACTATTAATTCAGGTGAATCTGTAAATGTTTCAGTTGCTATTATTCCACAGGATAATATTGGTATTGGCGATACATACATTATTGTTTCAGAGAAGGATAACCCAGATGCAATATCCAATGCTTCCAAAGTCTCATTGGTTTCCGGAGAGATAGAATCCTTCGAAATAGTAGATGATAATGAAAATAAAAAATATTCAATTGCTGAGGATATTCAGGCAACCGGCAGAGAACAGTATTTCGCACTCAGCTCAAGTGCTTTCTTAGAAATATATCAAGACCTAAAAGCAAACCAGCAAATTAAATACATGATATGGAACACTGGCAACAGTGGCGATGTTTCATATCAGGAAGCAGACAAAATGGCAGTTCTACTTCAGGATAATATTGGCTTGCTGATCACCGGTGCTGTGGCTGTTCCCATGCTGAAGCTTAATTATCCCACAAATCTTCTGCTTAGCTTGATTGGACTGGATTGGAATCCTGATACAGACCAGATACAAAATGTAACTGAGTTTACACTAAAAGGCATTAGCGGAGATCCCATAACTAATGGATTGACAATTCCCAACTGCAGTGTTACAGCCGGACAAACCTATTCTTTGCAGGAACTTAGGCCCACAGACACTGAGATTACCAAACAAATGCTTGAAATCCAGAACTATTACAGATATATAGGATTCCATACAGAGACTCTGGAATACAGAATAGCAGTGTTCAGCTTTAATCTTCCAGTATTGACAGATGTACCCAAACGCCGCGAACTCTTAGATAAAACACTTACATGGTTAGAAGAAATGGGAGATATGCCAAAAGCAAAGATATCCAGATCAAAGATCAACTTTGGCAGAATAGAAATCGAAAAGCAAACTCAGGAAACCATTGAAATCGAAAACATAGGCGGCTCAGATCTGGAAATCGAAGAATTATATTTAGACTGGAACGACGATATGGCATATTCTGTGAATAATAGTGCTCCTCTGTCGATAGCTCCAGGCGAAAAGCTTATCATTACTGTTACTTTTCAGCCACCATTTGCTGGCACGTTTAAATCATTTTTGAATATAAAGCACAACGCCAGTAGTTATGCTGAAGCAGTTTCGTTAGAAGGCATAGGCGGGGAAGCTTACGAAGGACCAAAACTTGTTACAAATTTAGAAGATAACGAATTTGATTTTGGAGAAGTAGAAGCAGGAAAGTACAAAAATGAAATTATTATTATGCGTAATATAGGCAGCGAAACACTGACTCTATTTGATGTTGCTATAATAAATGATCCTGACAAAGTCTTCCAGTTAGTCGGTAATTATAATAATACCGAAATCCCATCGAAGAGTGCAAAGAATCTAACTGTAAAATTCACTCCGAAAGTTAAGGGCAAAGAGTATTCCGGGCAGATCATCATCCAATCTGATGACGTTGAAATAGGCCAAATGTTCATTTTCCTTTCAGGTAAGGGGGCAATAGAAATATCCGGACCACAAATTGCAACAAATGCTGGAGATAACCAGCTCAATTTTGGGGATATTGAAATTGATGGTTCAACTACCGAGAGCTTAGAGATCGAAAACACAGGCGATCTTGATTTGTTCATCACTCAAATATTATTAACCGATCAGGAAGGCGTCTTTTCTCTGTCTGGAGAGCTGTCAGATATTACCATACCAGCCGGAGAGAAGCATATAACAGATATTACATTCAGCGGGTCTGTCAAAGGGGAGTACAGCGCCACACTTGCTATTAAATCTAATGCAGAAAATGCAAATACTCTTAATGTAATGCTGTTAGGAACAATAGGACAAGGATTAAGCATTCACGACGGATTATCTCTAAATATGCCATTGGCTCTGGATCTATACCCGAATCCATCTGATGGTGATTTCACCCTGAATTATCTGAATAATTCTAATGTAACTGAATTTGACATTACAATTACTGATGCCAATGGCAGCATAGTAAAGCAAATGACGAACAAATTATTGAATACCGGCTTTGGTATAATCGATATGGATTGTAACGACCTAAGCTCTGGTAAATATATCTTGCTAATAGAATCAAACGGAATTTCAGCCCAAAAACAGGTGGTAATAGTTAAATAAGCTGATTTTTTATTTGGTACATTATAGCCGGGGACAAATTTGCCCCGGCTTTTTTTTGCTTAATACTCATTAAATGAGGTGTCCGTTTTCAATTGATCTGTGTAGAACTCCTGACCCCCAGTAAAACTATACTTCGTAGTTTGATCGGTTTTACTTGAAGAGTACCCCACTCTAACGTTGTCTCCTACACCTTTGAGGACAGAGACTAAGACCATTGCAAAACCTAAGAAAATCCCACTATGTCCCCCTTTTCCCGACAAGTCGGGATCTTCGATAAAAAAGGGGGATTTTATCTTACTTCCCCGCTTGGTAAGAGGGGATCGAGGGGTGTTTGTGAT
>CAYQTZ010000129.1:0-7503 GCA_964420565.1 uncultured Hyphomicrobiales bacterium | reverse complement strand
CAATAATTGAATAAGTCTTTATATTACAGTACTCCTGACTCAAATCAAACTATCATTTTCTAAATTTGTGATTAATTTAACTATTTTCAAGCTTCGGAAGGCCAAGAAGCCTCCTGAGGTTTGAATTTGATTCCAGAACCAAAAACAAAGAACTTACAGGAATTGTTCAGAACATTATATTAAAAGAAGGAAGCTAAAAGAATTTGAAAATAACATCAAAAGTGGAAAATAATTTTGATAAAATAATCTAAGTGTTCGAAAATGTTGGTGTAAAAATAGTGTAAAATCAATACGATTTTTTACGAATTTTGATCAAATACAGTTTTGTTCAAACCAACGAAAAAGCCCGTCAATTCTAACTTTTCGTGAACTGACGGGCTTTCCGTTTTATCTATATGCGGGGCTGACGGGACTCGAACTCGCGACCTCCTGCGTGACAGGCAGGCGCTCTAACCAAACTGAGCTACAACCCCTTATTTCAAATAAACTGTGGACCCAAGGAGGATCGAACTCCTGACCTCTTGAATGCCATTCAAGCGCTCTCCCAGCTGAGCTATGGGCCCTAAAAAAAGTTAAACACAACTTTTTTCAGGGAAGCAAAATTAATACAAATTTTTGAATAAAACAAACTTTTTTCAATTTTTATATTCATTTTTTTCAATGTACTCTGCCAGAAAATTGACAGTACAAATATAAGAAAATTTCTTTATCTATCAACAAGAATTTTGTAGTTTGTAAAAAATATTTGAGAAAAAAATATGATTGTAAATAAAATAATCAGAGTTGCCACTTATTCGGCGGTCCTCACTGTTTTTATTCTGTTAGCGGTATTAGTAATAGTCATCTTTTATTATGCCTTTCCATCTGTTGTCGAAAATGGCTATCATTTCTTTTCAGATTTGAACTGGAAACCCGAAGAAAACGAGTATGGAGCTTTAGCTTTGATCCTTACTACTCTATCCTCAGCATTTATTGCCATTATTATCGCAATGCCCTTATCTCTTTCTATAGCCATATTGCTTGAGGAGTATTACAAACAGGGCAGATTCAACCAGTTTCTGAAGTATTCCATTGATATTCTTGCTCTTGTTCCTTCGATTGTTTATGGATATTGGGCCTGGTATTTTTTAATTCCTGAATTAAAGCCATTATTGATTTCAATATTCGGAGATCACGCAGGTGTTATTGCTATATCAACTGTCCTTGTTATAATCATAATACCATATTCAGCTTCTTTTTCATTGAGTGTAATAAGCCGTGTACCCAACAATCTGAAGTATGCCGCTTATGCTCTGGGAGCGGCAAAATACAGAATGATAATTAATGTGATGATACCCAATTCCGCTGGTGGAGTAATGGCAGGAATGCTGTTTTCGATAGCTCGGTGCGTTGGCGAAACTATGGCACTCGTGTTCATAATTGGTTATTCAGGAGGATTATTTGACAGTACAAACACTATGACCACAGTCCTCGCTTATGATTTCCAGAGTATTCTTTCGCAACTGCATTTTTCTGCATTAGTACAAATAGCATTTGTTTTATTGTTATTTACATCAATGATAAGTATTGCCGGCAAATATATTATGAAAAGGGTGCTTTAGTTATGCAAGAACATACAAAAAGAGTATTCAAGGAGATATTATTCAGAAATATTCTGATTGTGTTATCTGTGATTACTATATTAGCTTTATTGTCAATATTTTGTCATATTATTTATTTATCTATCAAATCGCTGATTGAATATTTCCTAACGGAACACCATCTTTCAATAATTAGTTATGAATTGCTTGCAAATGGCATACTGGGCTCGTTTGTATTGGTATTAGTTTCTATAGCTATAGCTTTTCCTTTGAGCTTAGGAATTGCACTATACCAATATGAACATAGAACGGCAAGCAGATTAAATAATATATTATCCAAGTGTTTAGATTCGCTACAGGGAGCTCCTTATATCGTAATTGGCTTATTTTGCTTTCTTATCTTCAAGGAAAGTATTTTTGACTACCCGTCTATTGCCGGGGGTTTGGCATTCTCTATTATTATGATCCCTTTGCTCGCTAATTTACTACTCGACGCATTGAATCAAATACCAGAAAAGTTAAAAGAAGCGGCTTATGCTCTGGGTTCGCCAGCTTATGTAACAGTTTTTAAAGTGATAATACCTGCCGCAGGAAGAGGTATTATAAGCTCTGTGCTATTGAGTATTGCCCGAATTTTAGGATTAGCCGCTCCACTACTGTTTACTTATGAATTTACAAAAGAAATAGCAGCTACTAAATTCGGAATACCTAACGCCTTGCCGTTACTCTCGTATAAGATCTTTCATTCTGATAATCAAACTGACTCTGCTATCTGGGTCGTTTTCTTTCTGTTGATATTAATTATATTGATAATTTCTTTATTAACTAAAACGTTGAATAAAAATGAGTGATATAATATTAAAGATAAGCCATTTAGATGTTTCTATCAAAGGGAAAAAGATATTAAAAGATATTGATCTTGTGATACCGGATAAAAGTATTACTGCGGTAATCGGTCCGCCAGGGTCTGGCAAATCATTTCTGCTAAAAAGTATTAACCGCTTAGTCGAATTAGAATCTGAAATTAATATAAGCGGCGACATACTATATAAAGATGAAAGAACTGATGGCATGGATATTTCTCTGCTCCGTAGAAAAATTGGAATGATACTTAATATACCTACACCTTTCCCGGCAATGACGATTTATGATAATGTGCTTGCCGGCTTCGTTTTAAATGGAATAAAACTCCAGAAACAAGAGACCGATAATATAGTTCAGTATGCTTTGAAAACAACAGGTGTATGGGATCAGTTCAAAGATTACCTGCATAAAAAAACTGCTTTTCTAACTACTATTCACCAGCAACAGCTATGCTTTGCCAGGGCTATCGCAATGCAACCCGGTTTGCTGCTTTTAGATGAACCATCAAATTATTTTAATCCCAAAGATACTGACATAATACTTGATATGATAGGCAATTTAAAAAAGATGTTTGCTGTTATATTAGCTACACACGATATATCGCAGGCAGGGAAGATTGCTGACCACATTGCTATCATTTATAATGGCAGAATAGTGGAGTATGGCGAAACCAAAAAGATATTTACTACCCCCTCCAGCAAGATAACAGAAGATTATCTAATGGGTAAGTACTCTGTTTGATATTTGATATGCATTAATATTGAATATATAAAAAAAAATTGTATATTAATATTCATGTAAAAACTAATTGGTAAAAAATTATGTTTGGAGTTTTATTATGGATGCAGAATTATTAGCAAGGATACAATTTGGCGTTACGGCAGGTTTCCATTTTCTATATCCTCCTATGAGCATTGGTTTAGGTTTACTAATGGTGATAATGGAAGGTATGTATTTAAAGACAAAAAAGCCGGTATATGAACAAATGGCTAAATACTGGACAAAAGTTTTTGCACTTACATTCGCTGTTGGTGTGGCTACAGGTATAGTATTAGAATTCCAATTTGGTACTAACTGGTCAACTTATTCAAGATATGTAGGAGATATTTTTGGCAGCCCGCTTGCTGCAGAAGGGCTTTTCGCTTTTTTCCTTGAATCAATATTCCTCGGAGTGTTGCTATTTGGCTGGAATAAAGTAAGTCCGAAAGTTCATATGATATCAACCATTTTTGTAGCATTGGGAGCTACTCTTAGCGCTTTCTGGATAATTGTTGCAAATTCATGGATGCAAACTCCAGCCGGCTACGAAATAGTAGGCACAGGGCACGAGATGAGAGCAGTAATAACTGATTTCTGGGAAATGGTATTCAATCCTTCTACTATAGAGCGGTTTACTCATGTTATTAGCGGTTCGTGGCTTACTGGGAGTTTCCTTGCTATCAGTATTTCAGCTTATTATCTAATAAAGAAGAAACATCTGGAATTTGCAAAAAAATCCATGATAATAGCACTAATAGTTGCCACAATTTCATCCCTAACGCAGCTTGAGACAGGACATCAAAGTGCGATGGGAGTAGTAGAATACCAGCCTGAGAAGTTAGCTACGCTTGAGGGGCATTTCAATGAAGCTCCCCTTGATCTCTATTTTATTGGCTATCTTGATATAGAAGGCGAAAGAATAGTCGGGCTGAAATATCCAGGATTCCTTTCCTTCCTCATATATGGAGATTTCGAAGCTTCAGTAAAAGGCATCAATGATTTTCCCCAGGATGAAGTACCCCCTATTCAACTGCCCTTTCAGGGCTATCACGTAATGGTAGCATTTGGAATGGCATTTATTGGGATTACTTTTTTTACATGGCTGTTAATGTGGAGAAAAAAACTGTGGGATAATACTTTATACCTGAAATTGCTGCTCGTTACGTTCATTATGCCACATTTAGCAAATTTGGGAGGATGGATAGCCGCTGAAGTAGGAAGGCAGCCATGGGCAGTATATGGAGTCTTGAGAACGGCGGATGCTATCTCAAAACCCGAAGTCGTTACCTTTGAAAATGTTGTTTTTTCGCTGATAATGTTTACTGTTATATACCTAATATTGATGATACTGTTTATATTTATATTAGTAAAAAAAATTAAACACGGCCCAGAACCAATATCAGAATAAGTCTGATCAATGGAAAATAGTTGGTTCGAAAAGGGTATATTAATGAAAGATAGATATATCGGCTTTCTTTCTAAGTAGCTCTTTTCTATGAATGATGAGTTTTCGGACAATACCTTTTTTGGGGTGTACTGTGTGCAATTGAAAACAAAGTAAATTACGCACATACATGAGTTCTTACTTAATAAATGAAAAAATATGGATAATAAAACAAAAGAAAATTATTTGAAAAAGGAACTATATGAATTGATCAAAAGCGATGAACAAATTTTTGATTTTATTCAGGATGGTTCGTTAGATGGGCTGTGGTACTGGGATATAGAAAAACCCGAAAACGAATGGATGAATGCACGTTTTTGGATAACTTTGGGATATGATCCCGACGATATGCCACATTTATCAAGTGCCTGGCAGGATATTATAAATAAAGATGATTTAAAAAATGCACTTGATAATTTTACTAAACATTTAGAAGACCCAAATTATCCATACGACCAAATTGTCAGATATACTCATAATAATGGTACCATTGTCTGGATTCGCTGTCGTGGATTGGCAATTCGTGATAATGATGGCAAGCCAATCAGAATGTTGGGAGCTCATCAGGACGTTACATTACTAAAACAAACAGAATTCTTGCTCAAAGAAGCAAACGAAGATTTACAATCGCAAAGCGAAGAGTTACAAGCCCAAAGCGAAGAATTGCAAGTTCAAAACGAAGAATTGCAAGTTCAAAACGAAGAATTGCAGGTTCAGAACCAAGAGCTTAATCGAACTAATCTGGAACTAATTGTAGCTAAAGAAAAGGCAGAACTCGCAGAAGAATCGCAAAAAATAATTCTGAAGCGTTTGGAGGAAGCGCAGAGTATCGCAAGAATAGGCAATTGGGAGAATAACCTTATTACTAACGAACTTTACTGGTCGGATATAATATATGATATTTTCGGATTAGATAAAAAAACCTTTAAACCCAGCGAGAGTGCGTTTCTCGACGCTGTTCATCCTGACGACAGAGAAATGGTGTTAGAAAGCGTAAGACGTTCTGAGCATACAGGATTACACGATATAGAGCACAGGATCATTCTTCCTAATAACGAGATACGTTACGTTCACGAGATTGCGAGGCGATTTTATGATCAAAATGGCAATTTTGCATGGTTGCGCGGCACGGTGCAGGATATTACTGATCGCAAGCGGGCTGAAAAGGAATTGGAAGAAACAAAGCGACTTCTTTCTGAGTCTGAACAAATAGGCAAAGTCGGTGGATGGGAATTTAATATTGATACATTAGAGCAAAACTGGACGGATGAGACATTCCGTATTCATGAAGTTGATATCACATTTGATAACACAGTCGATAAAGGAATAGATTTTTATACTCCTGATTCTAAGCCAATAATTACAAAAGCAGTACAACGGGCAATTGAGTTTGGTGAGCCTTATGATTTAGAACTGAAAATCATTACCGCAAAAGGTAACCTACGGCATGTACATACAATAGGAAAAATAGATTTAACAAACCGTAGATTATATGGATTCTTCCAGGACATCACAGACCGAAAACAGGCGGAAAATGCCTTAAAAGAAAGCGAAAGCCGATTCCAGAGAATGCTGGGCATAGTCCCTGATATGATTTCTATCCAAAGCCCTGAAATGGATATTCTTTACAGCAATTGGCAAGGTTTCGGAGCAGTTCCGAAATACAAGCGAAAATTAAATACAAAATGCTATAATACTTATCGTGGCTTTGACGATATATGTCCTGACTGCCGGGCAATATCCGTTATAGAGACATTAGAACCAATTCGTGAAGAAACTGAGCTGCCTGACGGAACATGGTTCGAGCTACGTATCATCCCGCTTCTCGGTAATGATAATAAAGTAGAAATGTTCATGGAATGGGTAAGGGACATCACAGACCGCAAGCGGGCGGAACGTTTGCTTCAGGAAAAAAGTGAGGAAATTCAATGTAAAAGTGAAGAAATACAAGCTCAAAACGAAGAACTTCGTCAAACAAATGACGAACTAATCAGAGCCAAAGAAAAAGCAGAAGAAAGCGACCGCTTAAAATCTGCTTTCCTTGCAAATATGAGCCACGAAATCCGCACACCTATGAACGGAATTCTTGGTTTTGCACAATTATTGAAAAATACTGATATAAGTGGTGAAGGATATCAGGAATATCTTGCAATGATTGATATAAGTGGCAAAAGGATGCTCAATATCATCAATGATATAATTGACATCTCAAAAATTGAATCGGGTCTGATGCAATTAGACATCAGGGAATCAAATATCAACGAGCAGATAGAACATATTTATAACTTTTTTAAGCCCGAAGTAGTTGCCAAAGGACTGAATTTTTCTTTCAGAAATTCTTTGCCATTAAATCAAGCCAGTATTTATACCGATCGTGAAAAAGTGTATGCTGTTTTGATCAACCTTGTTAAAAATGCTATTAAATACAGCAAAGAAGGCAGTATTGAAATTGGATATTATTATAATAAAACCAGTCAGCAAAAAGAATTGCAATTTTATGTAAAAGACACAGGGATTGGTATTTCAAAACACAGGCAGGAAGCAATATTTGAACGCTTCATTCAGGCAGATATTTCCAATAAAATGGCAAATCAAGGAGCAGGATTGGGGCTTTCTATCTCCAGAGCTTATGTGGAAATGCTCGGCGGCAGAATTTGGGTGGAAAGTGAAAAGGGGATTGGCTCTACATTTTATTTTACGTTGCCTTATGATGTCAAATCTGAAGAATTCATCTTCACATATGAAAGTACATTAAGAAACAGAGCAGACTATAGAGTTAAAAAAGCCATAAAAAAAGGCAAAGTAGCAAACATACAAAATATAGTGCACGTAATGAAACCTGAAGTATATGGAACA
>CAYQTZ010000128.1:0-7506 GCA_964420565.1 uncultured Hyphomicrobiales bacterium | reverse complement strand
GGGAGAGTTTCACCTAAATACCATGAAATGGCGCATCGAAAACTATGAAAAGCTTTTTGATCACATCAAAAAGAATCAAATAGACGCTATTATCAATCTTGCGGCAAGAGCTGGTGTGCCTTACTCAATGAAAAACCCATTTGTTTATAATAGCACAAATTCGACAGGGACTCTTAATTTATTAGAAGCAGCGAGGCATCTCGGCATCAAAAAAATTGTATTGGCTTCCACTTCTTCGCTATATGCAGGACAGGAGATGCCCTTTTCAGAGGATTTGCCAGTTAATACTCCAATTTCTCCTTATGCTGCATCGAAAAAAGCCGCAGAAGTGATGGCTTATACTTATCATTTCTTATTTGATCTTGATGTAACTGTTTTGCGGTATTTTACTGTCTATGGCACGGTCGGAAGACCTGATATGAGCATATTCCGCTTCATCAAGTGGATTGACGAAGGCAAACCATTAGTCTTATATGGCGATGGCTCTCAATCCCGCGATTTCACTTTTGTCGAGGATATTGCATCTGGCACAATCAAGGCATTAAAAGAAATCGGCTATGAAATAATCAACCTTGGTGGTGGGCAAAATCCAATATCGCTAAACACTATGATTGAAACAATTGAAAATCATCTCGGCAAAAAGGCAAATATTGACTACCAGCCCTTCGTAAAAACAGATATTATGGAAACCTGGGCTGATATATCCAAAGCAAAGCGATTACTCGATTGGCAGCCAACTGTGGGCTTTGAAGAAGGTATGAAAAAAACTATTGATTGGCATATTGAGAATAGGGATTGGATAAAAGATATTATTGTATAATATAGTATCCCCCCCTAAATTAATGCAAATGAAAGTTGTTTATTAAATATGCGATATTTATTACCAATAAATAGTCGATATTATGTTTATTATAATTAACAGATGATCGGATTTCTTCATTTTCCCCAATGATCTTCAAAATCATTGGATATTGGAAATCCAAATCCAGACGATAATTTCATTTGTTAATAATTACCTTCGCTGTGTTATAACTTCTTTATTTTTCCTTTTATTATCTATCTAACTTTTGCAATAAGATGTGTTCATATACCATATTTTTTAATTGTTTAAATTAGTTAGAGTTAATTTTCTTATATATAAGAACATCCCTCCCCAGTCCTGCTATGTAAAAAGCAAGGGAGGGGATAAAGCATTGTTATTAATATAAATAGATGTCTCCAATTTACTTGTAATGGGAAAATATAGGGGAAATCATTATTCTATATTTTCATCCTAAACGTCATTTTATTGGTAGCTATCAATCAGGCTTTTCCCAAAGTGGAGGGAGATAGCGAGGATAGGGTTGGGGACTCTTCAAGAAAAGCTTATTAACTACGAAATTATAGTTTGATTGGGGGTCAGGTGTTGTTGCCATTTATTATTTTTTTACTATCATGATTTAAATAAATATTTTGTTTGATTCTAATTTTATCTTAATTTTGGTCTTTATTAATCTTCAACATAGGGAAAATATGGCGACTAAGGCAACTAATATTAAGTGGCATAAAAGCCAGGTAAGTTTGCAAGAAATCGAAGACCGTAACGGACATGACGGATGTGTGATCTGGTTGACAGGGCTTAGTGCATCGGGTAAATCTACAATAGCAGTAGAGGTAGAAAGAATTCTTTTCGATCTAAAATGCCATGTGAGGATTCTCGATGGCGATAACGTCAGACACGGACTGAATAAAGACCTCGGTTTTACCAATGAAGATCGAGTAGAGAATATTAGACGAATCGCAGAAGTCAGTAAACTATTCAGAGCTGCTGGAATGATATGTATTAACGCTTTTATTTCACCTTTCCAAAAAGATAGAGACGTGGCAAGAGATTTGATAGATAAAGTACACTTCTTCGAGGTTTACATAAACGCCAGTATCGAAGAGTGTATAAAGCGAGATCCCAAAGGCATTTATAAAAGAGCTCTTTCCGGCGAAATCAAGAATTTTACGGGTATATCTTCTCCTTATGAAGCACCTGAGAATCCAGAACTTGTAATTAATACTGAAAATAGTAGTATCGAAGAATCTGCCAATCAACTTGTACAATTCCTGAAAGATAAA
Source organism: uncultured Hyphomicrobiales bacterium (assembly GCA_964420565.1). GTDB lineage: Bacteria > Bacteroidota > Ignavibacteria > Kapaibacteriales > UBA2268 > CAYQTZ01. Next base: position 5,403 of record CAYQTZ010000128.1, on the reverse strand, counting down.
GGGGTAGTAAGAAATGGGAATTAGGTGTTTTTGGTAAAACAGTTGTTTAACACAGAAAGGACTATCAAAATGGCGGCGAGAACTATTGATATAATAAACATTAGACAAATATTAAGACTCTACAGTGAGGGCTTCAGCAAGCATGAAATCGAAAGAAGGCTGCCAATTACTATCAAGACAGTGCGGAAGTATATCATGATTTTTGAGGAAAGCGGCTTAAAGTATTCAGAGGTCAAGGAAATGAGCAACGAAGACCTATTCAATATGCTTATCAGAAAGAGATAGATGGCTCATCTATGAGAAAATTGCAAAGCAGAGGGCTGAAAGAGGAATAGCTACAAGAGATAGCTACAAGAGTAACAAACTTTATCACACTTTTTTATTTTAAAGCAAAATGATTAAGTAACAAATATTGCTTGACATCTTAGTAGGGTACATAACTCCTAAATGGGTGGGGTAATATGAGCGAAATGGACATCATAGCAATCTCTAACGAAACTGATTCTAAAGGAATTGTATGGCGTAAAGACATTCCTGCGGGTCAGCAGGGGACCTGGGAAAAGCGGTTCGCGATGATAGTAGTTGCGATAACAGGTTTTATTTAATAATTAGTATAAACAAAAAGTCATTCCCATGGTAAAGGAGGGAATGACTCTCTAAGTTGTATAACAAATATTAAAATCTTAATACTTATGCAGATCGCTGTGCATTATTCTTCTGGACTGGAATGTTCTTTCCTCTTCGTCTAATGCAATAAGCCGACTATTAAGATATTGATCATTTTCTTTCTGTAATGATTCTGCAACATAGCTGATTACTTTTGGAGGAAAGATGTTGCTCCTTTCATACAAAGATCTGTCTTGTAGAATTTTTTCAGATGATTCCACACAGCTTTGGGCAAGATTTGGCAATTCCTGCTCTAAGGAGGAACCGTGAATGTTTATTGAAACGTGGCTTTTCTCGGCTAAGTCTAAGGCATTTTCTTTATTCGACAAGCCCCATTCGGCAGCCATTGTAATCCCCGAAAGTAGCAGATGTGCGTTAGCGCTGCCATCTGGACTTCTAAGCTCTACGGTTTGGCGGCTTTCAGATGTGTCAATTTTCTCAGTTTGTTGTGGGTTTATCTTAGATGCCAAATTGCCGATTTTTGTCCATGCAAGAGGTACGCGGATCATAGCGCTGCGATTCATTTCGCTCCAGCAAACTTTTGTGGGTGCTTCCTGACCTGGTACAAGTCGCAAATATGATGCCGGAACTGTATTGCCAAAAGCTGTCAAGCTGGGAGCATACTGGCATAATCCGCCTATTAGCTGCATTGCTTCTTTGCTTAGATCTCCTTGTTCATCTGTAATTATATTTTTTCCATCTTTGTATAAAGCAGTATGAAAATGCAAACCATTTCCAGCGTGTCCGATCTCAATTTTAGGGAAAAATGTAGCTAGAAATCCATTGCGGTATGCAACGTTTCTGATGATCCAACTTGATATAATAATGTGGTTAGCCATTTCATCTACTGGTGCAAGCAGGAATTCAATTTCCTTTTGTTCTGCACTTTTACCGTTTAGTGCATCGAAATTGCTCTGAATATTTTCTATATGTCCCACTTCATTATGGGCATATTTTACGCAACCGGTTATTTGGGTTATATATCGCAGCATTTCGTCTATCATTGAAGTTCCTTTAATGTAAGGAGCAGTAGCGTGGTAACCCCTCTGGCTTTCCTGTGGATAAATTTTACTGTCAAAATTGCCAATTAAGTAAAATTCGAGCTCAGTTAATGCATAAAGCTCAACTCCGTGATTTTGCTTAAGCAAAGCAGAAGCTCTGCGTAATATATTATCAGGAGTATATTCTGCCAGCTCGCCATCTTTGTTAAGAAAACAGCACATAAAATCAAGACTTTTGGAATCGAAGGGATTAAAAAATGCTGTTTTATAGATAGGCACCACGTATAAATCAGATTGTCCTACGTCTATAAAACCTTTGAAAAGTGATGAGCCATCAACTCTTTCGCCTTCGGCTAATACAAGTTCAGCCTGCTTGCGATTGGCAATAGGTATTCTTAGTTCGCGTATTTTTCCGTCAATAGCAGTGTAATGAAATGTAATTCTTTCAATATTTTTTTCCAGGATCACATTGATCAAATCCTCGCGTGTAAAATCTTCTTTGCATTTACCGATTGATAGAGAAACCGGATTTTGCAATGCGAAATTATCAATTTTCTTAGCCATTGTTTTTGCTCCTTAGTTATTAGTGCATATTATCATAATTTCATCAAACTCTGGGAAACTAATATAACATTTTTTATTTGATTCTCAATAATTTATCTGATTTGCTAAGTGAAAAATATGGATACTTCTAAGCTTCTTGTGGTGGCATTTTGAATAAATGAAAAGGGTTTTAGATATTTGTAGTTATTATGCTAAGTTTTCTATGAAATATCATTTTCAATAAATACTCAAGGTTTGTTACTATGTAGGGTTAATAGGGTAGAGGCTGCAATTGCTTTAAAACTCCTCGAATGTTGCGGCTGTTGTAATATTTAAATTTTTCATTCTGATTGAGTCGCGTCTGTTATTCAATAGACATGATTGTACAAATCCGCTGTCATTTACTTCCACAGCATAGTATTTGTCGTTTTCAAATATAAAGAGACTGTAATTCCCCGAATCAAGAGGAATCTGATAAAATCCATAAACATCAGAGCGGGTAGAGGTTATAAATTCTGCATCTATATAAGAGAATAACGGATATTCATCTTTGTTTGCCATAGAATCAAAATGGATGCGTTCAAAAATATGTATATTTCTTTCTACTGGAGTAATTACCCCAAACTCTTTTGGTGGATTAAAGTAACCTTCCCAATACCAAACATTGCCCCATATACCTCTATTTATTGTTACTTGTTCTTTATTCAAATAAGGATAATCAAATGGGGATGCGTCCTGTCTGCAAGCAGAAAAGACAATTGCAACTGATAATAAAAATGGTAATATTAGCGCTTTAAAATTCACTATTTCATTTCCTCGTTAATAGGCAGCAGGTTTTCTTTTAAAGGTAAAGTGAATGTGAAAGTCGTTCCCTTATCAACTTCACTATCTACCCAGATACTTCCGTTATGTTTTTCTACCAAGTCTTTACATAGTAGTAATCCAAGGCCTGATCCCTGCTCATTGGCAGTGCCTGGTGTTGAATGTTTGGTATCTAATCTGAATATCTTTTCTTTTGCGTCATCATTCATGCCAACTCCATTATCTGCTACTGAAATAATCAAGAAATCATCATCTTGTTTATCCATACTTACGACAATTTCACCACCGATCTTCGTGAATTTCAGAGCATTGGAAATAAGATTTCTTAATATGGTATTGAGCATATTATTATCAGCGAAGATGAATGTTCCCTTGCTGATATTGTTTATAGTTTTGATTTTTTTATCTTCTGCTGTTACCGAAAATAGGCTGAAAACTCTTGTAATAGTTTCGGAAATATCTAATTTATTTGGATAAAATTCCACTCGTCCCATTTGTGTTCTTGACCATTCGAGTAGATTTTCAAGAAAGCTGAAAAGCCGCTTGGCAGCTTTGTTCATACTGTCAGCTATCTGTGTAACTTCTTCTTGCGATAAGTCCTCATATTCTTCAAGTAAAAGCTCGGAAAGTCCTAAAAAACCACTAAAGGGCCCCCTGAGGTCATGGGCTATAATAGAAAAGAAAGTATCTTTGCTGGCATTCAGCTTTTTTAGTTCATCACGTGCAGAGACGAGTTCTTGATTATATTTTAGTAGTAAATCACGAGAAATTTTTAATTCTAAATGAGTGCTGATCCTTGTAAGTAGTTCTGCGGAGTTGAAAGGTTTTGTAATATAATCAACAGCTCCCAATTTCAGACCTGACACGATATCATCGCTATCAGCTTTGCCTGTAAGAAATATTATTGGAATTTCCTTAGTCTTTTCGTTTTTCTTTAATTGTTTGCATACTTCGTAGCCGTCCATTTCTGGCATCATAATATCGAGTAAGATAAGATCGGGAGTAGTAGTTTCAATTACAGATAGTGCCTGCTTGCCGTCAGAAGCAAAGGAGATCTGGTAACCTTCAGTATTTAAAATATTAGATAAGACCTGAAGATTCTTCGGAATATCATCAACTATCAATATCAGTGGTTTGTTATCCTTAATATAATCTTCATAACTTGGAATCATCTCACTCTCCGCTAAAAATAGGTTTATAAACATTTACAAATAACGAAAGATACAATTTTATATTTTTTTATTTGTCGCATCTTCTAATGTATTTATTATTTCCGGGTACTTATTCAATGTTTTTGGAAATCTATCAAAATCAAATTCACTGACTTCTTCAAATAGCTTATTGCCATATTTCTGAAGCATCTGTAGGTTGTTGTCTATGCCGATAGCTGTTATCTGTCTGGCAAAATCTTTTATGTTATCAACAATTCCTGTTTTGCGAATATCTTCCCAGATGTACATCATCTCGCTTTTTAGAACTGGAATTATGTTATGTAGTATTTCCACATTGATCATACTTAAGTTTTGGTCATCATTTTGCTGGATTTGTTTTGGATTTTCGTTTTTTATCGGCATATTCTGGTTAAAAGAGTTTTGAATATGCTCCATCAGATTAGCTATTAGATTCTCTTTTAATATCGGTTTGGTTAAGAAACCATCGAATATGCTTATCTTATCCTCGTCAAATCCTTTATCCATAATAACAGACGCAGTCAAAGCTACTATCTTGGTTTTCTTTAATTCATCAATCTCTTTTATTATTTTCGTTGCTTCGAAACCGTTCATAACGGGCATTTTTATATCCATTAGTATTATATCAGGCCGAAAATCTTTAGCAATTTCTATTGCTTCCTTGCCATTTTCTGCTTCTTTGATGCTGAAATTATATGATTCAAGAAAACTTTTTAATAATATGCGGTTTACTAATATATCATCAACAATCAGCATTTTAGATTCGGAAAAACTAACATTAAGGAAGCTGATAGAATGATCATCTTTGGAATCATATTCTTTCAATTTTCGATCTACTTTTAAATCATTAAAAGTAATAGTAAAGGTCGTTCCATTATCTTTTTTGCTTTTTAATTCTATAGTACCACGCATCATCTCGACAAGTCGTTTGGTAATAGCCAAGCCAAGCCCTGTACCGCCAAATTTTCTTGTACTTTGTCCACTTTGCTGCTTGAAAGATTCGAATACTTCATCTTGTTGGTCTTCTGATATTCCAATGCCAGTATCTTGTACTTCTATTTTTAAACTGACTAAGTCATCATTATCTGCACTTGTTTTGGTGCTAATTCCTATTCTGATAAAGCCATGGTCAGTAAATTTTATGGAGTTGCCAACCAAATTAAAGAGTATCTGTCTAAGCC
>CAYQTZ010000127.1:0-7556 GCA_964420565.1 uncultured Hyphomicrobiales bacterium | reverse complement strand
AGAAAAACAATAATTGATCCCCCTTGTGTTCCCCCTTAAAATTAAGGGGGATTTTCCGTGCTTACTCCCTCCCTTGCGTAGTAAGGGAGGGTCGGGGAGGGATCGTTTTTATTGCAATTTTTCACAATATTTATACCCCATCACACAGTCTCTATAAGGGAGGGCCGGGTAGGGATCAGTTTTTAGACTTTTGCAATGGTCTTAACTCTGGAGCGATGTCTTGGATCGGGGCTGTGAGGAAAATAACAGATCTACTTGTATTCATAGAATTTTTTTCTCTGATGCTCGTCGGTCAGTAGTATTTCAGATTAGAAATAAATTGAATGAAATTAGTACAATTATTCTCCGATTACTAACATTATTTTTTCTGACACAATTTTGTTGGAAGCCATATCCGCCGCTTCTACCAGAAGTACGTAGGGGCCTATCTGAAGATTGTAACCATCGTCATTTATCCCATTCCATATTAGCTCTGTGAAAGATGGGACAGTCTTGTCATCTGCAAGCTTGCGAACTAATATTCCGTCTGGTGTAAAAATATAAGCTTTGATCAATTGTTGGTCAAAGGGTAGCTCAAGATTGATTTTTGTATTGTTTTCTACTATTCTGGAAAATGGATTTGGCTTGGCACTAATTTTAATACTGTTAGGCTTTGGCAATTCGGTGCTATTAATAGATAGCGGAGTTGAGCCCTTAGTAGCAGTGCTTGAAGCCCAATTCTGGGGAAGATTTGAATTATCATTATTGTATTTCTTCTCTAAACTGATATTCTGAGGGAACTGCACCCATTCTGAATGCCATGAGCTATAGTATCTTAGTGAATCCTGCACCGAAGAGTCTGGTTGGCTTATGATTATTTCATCAGTGTCATTATTAAGGTTGAATTTGTAATTGTTGATATATACTAATGGGTTCCCGTTTAGTTCAGGAAAACTAAGAAATATGGTAGAATCCATTGCTATTACAAATAAACTGTCGGGTGGAATGGGCATTTTTTCTTTTATTATTATCTCGTCAGCACCGGTAGAATTATATTGGTCGTTGATCATCCATCCTTTTATATCAATTGTATCTTTGCTGATATTATAAAATTCAATGAATTCTGCGTTATTATCTTCGGGCTGGTAGAGAAATTCATTGATTAAAACAGAATTGGGAGGGTATGGTAAATAATACTCTGCAGCTATAGAGTCATTATCACTGTTTTCATCTTTGTTGCTATGGATCAAAGCAGAAATATTAATAAAACCTTTATCTAAATAAATGTTAGTTATCTTTTCTTCGGTTATTAGTAATGCAGTAGAATCTCCGCTTGAAATATTAGGAATATCAATAATAAGGGATGGTATATCAGAAATAGAATTATCATATTTGCTAATAAATAAATATAAATCGGCATCATTGATTGCATATTTCCCAATATTTTTTATATTAAAAACAAATGAGTGCTCAATATTCACTACAGAAATTATTTCAAGATCGTATTCAACTGGTACAACGCTGTTCACTTTGCCTGCTGTTGCTCCAGAAGGATCTACCGAGGGGCTGATATTATCCCTGAAAGCTGGCTTTTCGTGATCAATCCTTTCGAATGTAATACCTTTAGTTCCCCAATTAAGATCATAATATAGTGAATCTGCAGTATTTCCATTATTGTCAGCTATCACCGCCATATCATAGGTATTATTGAATATTGGTAAGGTCATCTGACAGAACATAGCAGTTTCCGGAATATCTCTTGATTGCTTTATGGCAAATGTATCTTTACTTATTAATACATAACTTTTTGGAGGAATAGTAATATCGGGCATTTCTTTCGTAGAGACATTATCTGAAATTGTAAAATCAATAAGTTCTAAAGTATCTGTGCCGGGATTGAAGAGTTCCAGCCATTCAGGTTCGTCGCCAATAGGAGCTGGCTGTATCTCGTTAATTATGACAGTTGATTCTGAAATAGAATACATTAACAAAAAAGCTATCAATGGAAAAACAAGAGTTTTAAGCATAGTATTTTTTTAATGAAATTAGATCAGAATTGTCAATTAATATTTTAAGTAGATCTTCTATTTTCTCTTTGTTGTCTTTGTCAAATCTCTTGAGCAGTGGGCTGTCAATATCGAGAACACCAAATAGTTCGCCTTTGTAAACGATAGGCACGACAATTTCTGATCTGGAGTGAGGGTCGCAGGAGATATGACCTGGAAATTGATGGACGTCTTCCACTATAATAGTTTCCATGGTTGCCGCCGATTTACCGGTAACGCCTTTGCCAAGCGAAATACGAATACAAGCGGGTTTTCCCTGATATGGACCGAGGACTAATTCGCTGCCATCTAACATATAAAAGCCAACCCAGTTCAGATCTTTTAGACTATGATAAACCAAAGAAGAAAAATTTGCTGCGTTGGCTATAAAATTCGTCTCTCCTTTGATCATCTCACTAAGCCCAAGCTTTAGATTTTCATATATCATTTAACTAAGTTCCTTTTAGTTGACTAACTATGTACTAAATTCAAAACTTCAATAGTTGACAATCTACAATAATATTAAAAACCACAAATATAAACAAAGAACATTATCGTAAAAAAACAAAAACCCGGCCAGATAAATAAATTTCTGTCCGGGAAAGGTTATAATTGATAGAATAATTATTGCTTGATCTTTGCAATAGCATCAGAGCAATTATTCACTACATTAACAACTAATGGCAGCTTTGTAATTTCAAATATCTTTGAAATATCATCATTAGGATTGCAGAAAATGAGCTTTCCATCATTTTTATTAAAGAGAGCATTGGCAGATATAAGAACACCCAAAGTAGCAGAATTGAAGTACATTACGTTCTTCAGATCAACTATGACTGTATTCATATCACCAGTTCCTAATTCTTTAAGTTTAACGCGTAAACCTTCCGTTTCTTCGTTGCTGTTGAAATCACCAGCAAGTTGCAATACCTGATAACCATCTTTGCGATCAACATTCATTTGCATTATAATTACCTATATAAAATTAAACATATTATATTTACTATTTCTAATTAAATTATAAACGAATATCTGTTTCAATCATTGTCAGGAGATTTGACCTCAAAGGCAGCTACTACCAGACAGTGATCAGAAATTCTTTCAGCTTTTGCTTTATTGTACATTGAAAAATGATTTACCAGCCCCTGGCTATTGTCTATGAATCTATTGTAAGCAGCCTCAGAGCATACGATATGATCAATAATATATAATCCTTTGTACTTGCAGCTTTTCAGATGCTCTGTTAGGAATCTTAGGTCTTCGTTGTTGATCAAAGATTTGATAGTGTTATTTTTCTTTCTTTTGGGAGTGTCATTTAAATCGCCTATAATAAAAATATCTTTCTCGCCGTTTAAAGATAAAACGGAATCTACCCAGTTATTCACTATCTCAGCCTGACGCTTGCGTGTATTTATACTATATGCTTTTTTTTCTGGAGTATTGTCCCATCTTGAGGAAGCTTTGAAATGGACTATCATCATAATCCAATCAAAATTGCCTTTTTTCCCTTCAATGACGAAACCAGGTCTGTGCCTTCCTCTTTCAATTGCTACAGGCATATAATCGCCGATGAATTTAATGTCAATATTTTTTTTAAACAGGACTGCAAGGTTTTGGCTGTTAGCATTTTGGCTGATATGATAATCATATTTTGGTAAATGCATTATCAGCAGATCCATAGCGTATTTATTTTCAATTTCCTGCAGACCTATCACATCAAGATCTGCTGTTTTGATCACTTCGGCTATTAGCTTGTAATCTTCAGGAGTCCTGTCGAAACGGTCATTGTTGCCGTCCCCGAGCCATTCAATATTGAATGTAGCAATTTTGAGAGAGCTAAAATCATTATCTTCTTCCAAACATGCAATTAAAATAAACACAAGTAGAACAAGAAGAGTAAAAAACCGCATATTCATACTATTCCATAATTAATATTTCACAAACTTTTCGAGCAGAATTTTCCCTGTTGAATACAGTTTAATAAAATATATGCCTGAATCAATTTCTGACATACTTATACTAATGCGACCATTAGAAATATTTTCTTCTGCATAAACAGTTTGACCAAATATATTAATTATTTCTATATTATTAAAAGAAATGTCAGAATGAATCTCGATAGAAAAAATGCCTGAATTTGGATTTGGAATAATTCTTACTTTTGACCTCTCAGTTTTTTCTTTAACTGATATTGCTCCCATATCAATGGTATTTGAGACATTCGAGCAGCCATTATCGTCGCTCACCACCAAATAGTATTTGCTTGGTTCTGTAGGTACATAACCTCTGTTTGTAGCACCGGGAATGGGTATGCCGTCCTTATACCATTGGTAGTGAGGATATAGAGTATAGCAGCGTAGCATATCATTCAAATAAACGATTTCTGGCTTTGCAGGTCTCGGATATACTGTAATTGATATTGTGTCCGACAAACCGATAAATCCTTTTTCGTCAGCAACGACCACCCAATAATCGCCAGTAGTCATAACTGTATCAAATCTTGTTCGAGTGCTGTCGTTCCATAGATATGCAGAGTATCCGGCACCGGCGTCTAGTATTACGGTATCTCCTTCGCATATCTCAGTTTCTCCCCATACGACAATATTAGGCTGGAAATACTCTCCGACGTGAACAAGCAGAGTATCTTCGTCGGTGCATCCATATTTATTATATGCGTTCAGAGATAAATTGTAATCTCCTTCTGCTCCCCACTGAATGGTTATCTCCTCAGTTCCCATACCGGAAATGATAGAACCTCCATCAAGTTGCCATTGGTATTCAGTTTCTTCTTCTGATTCAGTGAGATATACATGCCTGGAGTTTATCATTACGTAACGTGGACCTCTTATTTCTGCGTCAGGTCTTGGGTGAACATTAACGGCAACACTATCTTTTGCTGATATTCCGTTCTCATCAGTAGCTTCTATAGTGTATGTAATAGAAGATAGCGGATAAGCTATAGTTTTTGCAGAAATCGGATCTGTCAGATCAGTTCCAGGTGTCCACTTATAAGTAATATTACCATATCCATCTAAGGACGAGCCAATGCTAACTGAATCTCCTAAGCACAAAGAGACTTCTCTTTCAAAATCATCTCCGAAGTTCATGCCATAAGGATATATTTTAGAAATAAAAATATCATATTTGTTATCGCCATTATATAATGTATCGAAAGTATTTGGAGTAACTGGATAGTTTTCAGATGCAGTAATACCTGTAATATATATAATACCTTTTCTATGATCCAAACCGTTACCTACATCCTTATATCTACCACCAATGTAAGTGCTATATAGGATGTCAGATCCTTCAGGATTTAATTTAACAGCAAAAGCATCTGACCCTGCAATGCTGTCATTCCATGTTCGGTCGTAGGCGTACTTTGTTGTAGGGAATCTCTCTGACGCAGTAGAACCAGTCATCAAAGCATTGTTGAATTCATCTAATGTGAGATCGAAAGCTCTGTCCGTACTCTCGCCGCCGATATATGTAGAGTAAATCAAGGAATCTCCCAAAGCATTAACTTTAGTAATTATTATATCTCCGTGCCCTTTTGCTTCTGCCTCGCTTCCATTGTATTCTCTTTGGTAGGCATTTTCAGTTACAGGATAGTCGGAGGATTTTGATATACCAGCAAAGTATATATTTTTCAAAGAGTCTATGGCAATACCATAAGCGGCATCTGTGTGCTGGCCGCCAAAATAGGAAGAGTATTCTAAGCGGCTGCCTGATTCATCAAGTTTAGATAGAAAACAATCTCCTCTGTCTTTAGCTAATGATGTGTCGTTATATGTCCTGTCGAATGCTCGCGAAGATACAGGATAATCAGAAGAGCGAGTAATACCTGTAATATAAGCTTTGCTCTCTTCGTCAACTATTATATCCTGACCAAAATCATCATTTTTGCCGCCGATAAATGTAGAGTATAGTAGTGCTTTGCCATCGTTTCTTAGTTTACAGACAAAAACGTCGTACTCTCCGGTTAGACTTTTATTATAAGCAGCATCAGTTATAGGGAAATTCTCTCCGGAAGCTGTATAACCAGTTATATAGACATTACCAGATAAGTCAAGGGCTATCGCCTGGCCATAATCATCCTGCGAACCGCCAATGAATGTAGAAAAATGTAAACTGTCCCCGGCAGGAGATAATTTTATGGCGAATATATCATAACCTCCGTTGAATGTTGTGTCATACGCTCCTGTAGTTACAGGGAATGTGCTTGTAGGCCCACAATAACCGGTGATATAAATATTATTGGCAGCGTCGAGAGTTATACTTTTACCATAATCATCAATTACTCCGCCGATAAATGTAGAAAATATCAGCGAATCGCCTTCTGGATTGAACTTACTGATTACAATATCAGGGAACTGCTCGGGCTCGCCGCTCATATCCTCGCTGTAACATCCTATTGTCGTCGGATATCCGGAAGAGTAAGAATAGCCGCATGTGTAGATATTACTCTCGCTGTCAACTTTTATATCTTCACCATAATCATAATTATCGCCGCCAAGAAATGTGGAGAATATCAGTGGGTCAATTCTTAATTTATTGTTTTTGTTATAATCTTCTAAAGAAAAGCTGATTGCGTTTTGATGTAAGATAATATCGCACAGAACTTCCTGAATACCTGAATCATCCATTTGATAAGCATAAACATCTCTTAAAGACATTTCACCATTTATAACTGGTATGTCAATTACTGAATTTGATTTGATCAAATTTTCAGGAGTGCCTTTTATCTCAATATTGATCATTTTTGGGTCAGCGCCAGGATTGATATCAAAATCGAAGCGAAGGAAACTGCCTTCAAAATAAAAGATAATATCTATACCGGGATATATCTCTTTGAATGTAATTTCTTTATATGATTCAATATTTGTAAGCCAGCTTTGCTTAGAGCCACGATAATAATTATAATATGTGGAATTGTTCTTTGAAAGCTCGAAATCAGCAAAAACTGCATTCTTGAAATCAAAAGAGATGATCTGCCCTTTGCGGAATAGTTCTGTAGTTTGTGATATACTGGTAGCTATTTGTTCGTGAATATCTAATAAAAGCTTTCCATCAGAAATCCAAATATCATAAGCAGGCGAATGAGCATAAAAGATGGCTCTTTCGTCCCATTGCCCTTCGTTAGCAATGAAATAGTTGCCAGAAGAATGAGATTCAGAAACCCCAAATTGAATCAAGATAAGTATTGCTAATATTTTCAGTAATAAATTCATTTATTTTATCTGTTATCCTCTATTTGACCTGATATGATTGGCAAACCTAAGCCAATATCATCATTGATCAGAATCAATTCACTGACATTTTTCGTGAACAAACCGTATCTATGTGGTGCATCAATAATTACTATCGCAAAAGTAATCCGATCGCCAGAAGGTGAAATAGAAATTATTCTACTCGTACCTATCCTGCTAATTGGGGTGTATTCTTAGTATTTCGTCAAAAGTAATCATATCTTTAATTAATGAGCATTTTTCTGTTGACATAAAATATGTATGACTCCACTCCCAATAAATC
>CAYQTZ010000126.1:6419-7628 GCA_964420565.1 uncultured Hyphomicrobiales bacterium | reverse complement strand
GAAATTATTAAAAATTGGGATAATATATCAAGGGGGCTTGGCAATGGGAAAGGGAGGAGAAAATGTCAAATAAAAATATTCTGCTTAAGTTAGTGCATATGGGTATTGTGGGGGTGTTTTTTCGTCATTTTGCAATGGTATAAGCATCTTTGGGTTGATCAAATACTAAAAAATCCCCTCTGATAAAATAACTATCTATTGCCAGTGTAATACTATAGCAATAAAAAGCGATTTATAATACCGATATGAACACCCCTAATGCAAGCAGAAAATCCACACCAAGAACAACTAAGACATTCTGCCCCAAAGCAGGTACTAATTTTTCCATATCGTCGCCATGCCGATAAGCTGTCTGGCATGCCTTAAAAGCTATTGGCAAAGGTATCAGTCCGAGCAATATCCAATATGAGCTAATCCCAACAAGCGGGAGAATAATTATTGTTCCGAAAGTAGCTGCCATACCAAGAATATATATAACAGCAGATTTCTTCCAGCCAAATTTTATCAACAGATGATATCTTCCGCCCTTTGTATCTGCTTCGACATCCGGAAATTCGTTTAATAGCAATAGTAGAGATGTTAATATGCCAGCAGGTATTGACAAAAGCCACACTTCCAAAGGAGCAATTTCGCTTATTGTCATCCACTGTTCAGCAGTCATTGCTATATATGAGCCGACTACCACCAAATAGCCCAGAGCAAGCCCTGATGCAAACTCACCAAGTAAAATTTTAGCCAGCACTGTAGTATAATAAACCGTCGTCAAAGCACCAATTATAATAAATACGACTAAGAACCAATGCGAGACGATAGTAAAGTATGCCCCTATAGCTAACCCTATTGATAATGTGATATAGGCAGCTATCTTCACACTTTTGGGACTTGTGTGCCCTTCTATCATCATCTTTGTTCCGCCGCTGAAGGGAGTCTGTTTCGTGTCGAAATCAATGCCTGTTTTATAATCGGAATACTCATTAAAAAGATTGACAGATATGTGAGCGGATATAATGCCTATTAAAAGCAATAATGCGTGGAGTACGCAAAACCCATCAGGAGAAGGGTGCCGTAATGACAAAGATATTCCCATAAGCACTAAAACTACTGCAAGCAATAAAAAAGGAGCCCTGAACTGAGCTGCCCAAATCTTTCCTGTACTTGGTGATTCCACGATTTTTCCTTTATTAAATGAACTATTCACAAATTTCAAGA
>CAYQTZ010000126.1:0-6409 GCA_964420565.1 uncultured Hyphomicrobiales bacterium | reverse complement strand
AACCTATTAAAGAATTGAATAAAAAAAATAGACATTTAAAATATTTCTAACACTAATACGATTAGGATTAAAAATGTTAAAAATTTTATGATTATTAATATTTTGTTATTTGCAAAAATTTTTATAATTTTGAACTTATGAAAAATCTATTACTTATAATATGCTTCATTTTGGGTTTTACCCTAATGGTAGCCGGAGATACGCAACTTGAGTACTTCAGAGCCAACTCTGATGGTAAAGTAATTACTGTCGAATGGAAACCATCCAGCGAATCTGCTATCGATAATTATGAGATAGAAAGAGCCGCTCCCAATCAATTCTTCGAAAAAATTCATACTGAGCAAGCTAAAAACACTCCCACTGTAAATTATACATACATTGATGACGAAGCTTATTATAAAGATACAGATAATAAAACTATCAACGCTAATGACACTTATTCATATAGAATTAAAATTGTTTACAAAGACCAATCCTATTCTTATAGCAATACAATAAGCGTAGAGCATAAAGTAAGCAGTATTCGCCGCACATGGGGTATGATCAAACAAATGTTTCTCTAATCGGAACAATCCAATATTTTCCTTTTTGATTCCTAATATATATGATTATGTGAGTTTGTCTTATTATTACGTCCTAAGATATGACCAGAAATGAAGCCGAGATTTCACTAAATAGAATATTTGGTTTAAACAAATTTTACGACGAGCAATGGACGGCCATTGACGAAATATTACAAGGCAATAGAGTTTTGCTTATTCATAGAACAGGCTTTGGCAAGTCTCTATGCTATCAATTACCCGCCACTCAATTTCCAGGATTAACAGTGATCTTCTCTCCGTTGATAGCTCTTATGCGCGATCAGGTAAATTATCTGAACAGAGTAGGTGTGCCAGCCAGATATATTAATTCTGAGCAATCTGCCGAAGAAAACTCCCAAACCATCAGGGATGCAATTAACGGTAAGCTCAAAATTCTTTACATAGCTCCCGAAAGACAGGAAAATCAAGAGTGGATAGATGCCACCCGCAAAATGAATCTTTCTATGGTCGTAATTGACGAAGCACATACAATTTCGGTCTGGGGGCATGATTTTAGACCTGCATTCAGACGCATCATCAATTTAGTGAAATTATTACCTGCTAATATGCCAGTTCTTGCTACAACTGCTACTGCCACCAAAAGAGTACAGAAAGATATTGAACAGCAAATAGCAGGTGATGTAAAAACAATTCGCGGGAATCTTTTGCGGAATAACTTCAAGCTATTCGTAATCGAAACAAGATCAGAAGACGAAAAAATGCTATGGCTTGCAGAAAATCTGAATAACATAAAAGGCACAGGCTTGATATATACAGGTACACGTTCTAATACAGAAATATATTCCCGCTGGTTTGAATTCAATGGTATTCAATCTGCAAATTATAACGCAGGTCTGGACGGTACTACAAGAAAAGAAATCGAACTGGGCTTAATGAATAACAAATGGAAATGTATAGTCTCAACGAATGCTCTTGGCATGGGGATAGATAAAAAAGACATCCGATTCATTATTCACACTCAGATACCAGCTTCTCCAATTCACTATTATCAGGAAATCGGAAGAGCTGGAAGAGACGGCAAAACAACATATATTATCCTTTTTTATAATTCTAATAAAAACAGCGAAGGTATAGAAGAAGACTACAAACTGCCATTATCTTTTATCGAAAGCGGTAAGCCATCTGTAACAAAATATCAAAAGGTAATAGACGCACTAAAAGCGGATCAACTTTCAGAATCTGAATTAATGAAAGAAACAAATCTAACTAAAAACCAGATCAGAGTAATAAAAGCTGACCTTATAGACCAGGGAATTGCCAAAGAAGTAAAGTATGGAGACAGGAAAAAATACGAATATCAATTCAATGCACCCAAATTAGACACAAAAAAATTTGATGTGATTAGAGAGCAAAAACTTAAAGACCTTGATGCTATGGTCGATTATGTTTTCACCAAAGAGCCCAGAATGAAATTTCTGTGCCAATTCCTTGATGACCCTATTAACACTGAATATTCTAATTGCGATAATACTAAATTCCACAAAAGATCAGTTGATCCCCAAAAGGAAACTATTAATAAACTAAAAGAATTCAATGAAAATTATTCCCCAATATTAAAATTAGAAAGCAAAAGAACAAGTTTAATAAATGGTGCGGCTTCTGCATATTATGGTTTTACTAATATCGGCTCGACTATCCACCGCTGTAAGTACGAAAATGGTGGCGATTATCCAGATTTCCTGCTAAAGTCAGTGCTCCGTACTTTCAGAAAGCACTTCGCCACTCAGCATTTTGATTTGTTGCTTTATGTGCCTCCAACAAGTTCCGGAGACCTGGTTAGATATTTTGCAGAAAAAATATCGCAGACTTTAAAAATTCCTATTAGCCATAATTTGATAAAAACACGAAGAACAGAGCAGCAGAAGGTGTTCCAAAATCATGTGTTAAAAAAAGAGAACGTAAAAGGCGCTTTTGATTACTCAATGCCCAATGATATTCAGAACAAAAGTATCTTGCTGATAGACGACATCTATGACAGCGGCTCGACCATCAAAGAGATAGGGAGAATTTTGACGGCATACGGGGCAAAAACAATTGCTCCATTAGTAATAGCGAAAACCGTAGGAGGAGATATTTAAACATGAACAGAGAATACCCATATTGGATGGCATTTACGCATTTGCCAAAGCTGACAAATTACAGAAAAAATAGTATTTTGATACAACTGCACGAAAAGAAAAAAACTCTTATTGATTTCTTTAATACTGATGAAACTATTCTTAAAAATGAATACGAAATGGACGACAAGGAGCTTAATATTCTGGCTGAGGGCAAAAAGGAACTACCCAATTATTCCTTCCTCGCAGAAGATATGCTTAATCAGGGCTACGAAATGATACCAATAAACTCTGCTGAGTACTCACCGACAATGAAGGCGAATCTAAAAAAAAGGTATTCCCCTCCTATGATATATATCAAGGGTAATAAGCAGATAATGAAAGAAGAATCTATAGCCATAGTTGGCTCGAGAAATGCAAAAAATGATTCTCTTGAGTTTGCAGATAATATTGCAAAAATTGCAAGCGAACAGTTCAAAGTAATTGTAAGCGGTTTTGCTAAAGGTGTAGATAAGCAGGCACTTGACTCGGCTATCAAATATAAAGGACAAAGCATCATAGTGCTGCCTCAGGGAATCATGACCTACGCTTCAGGATTTAAAAAATATTACAAAAATATTATTGAAGGAAATGTATTAGTGCTAAGTACATTTTACCCCAAAGCTCCATGGAGCGTACAGTTAGCCATGGCAAGAAATCCAATCATATATGGTCTTGCCAAAGAAATATACGTAGCCGAATCCTCTGACAAAGGCGGCACATGGTCTGGTGTTAAGGATGGATTGAAAAAAGGAAGAAAGATATACGTTCGCCATCCATCAGAGGAAGAAAAAAATGCAAACTTGCTCTTAATTGAAAATGGCGGTACGCCAGTTGATATGAAGGGTTCAGTAATTGATAGTATTACCTTTGAAAACAAAGAAACTGAATTTGAAGATAAAACGTCAATTGGTAATATGGATTTAGATAGCAGGATTTATAATTTACTGGCAAAGGGCGATTATTCATCAAAAGAAATCATTAACAATCTAAAAATTGATTGGGAAACTAAGAAAATGACGAACTATCTGAAAACTAAAGACGAAATTCTGGTTTTAAACGAAAATCCATTAAAATTTAGATTAAAAAATAATAAATCACAGGGAACACTTTTTAATTAATATTTGGCTAATAAAATGAAATCACTATATATTTCAATATATCTATCCGTAGCTGTATTTGTTTTTTCAACAGCTACATCCAACGATCATACAGATACTCATAGCGAGGGAGCTATCAAGTGCGGTACGTTTCTCCCCGAAGTAAAAAATAAAGATATAGCTGATAAAAATATGGGTTTTTATATACCCAGAAGTTCCGGAATGCAAAAATATTATGATTCCCCGGGTGGTTGCTTTAGAATACATTACGATACAAGTAACTCAGATTCAATACAAAATGCCGTTGATTTAACAGATAATAATGGCAACGAAATTCCCGATTACGTTGACTCTGCTGCATATTATGCCGATTATGCCTATGATTATTACGTAGAGCAACTTGGGTATTTCCCACCTTGCCCTGATAACGGCAAAGGCGGATCGGAAAGATACGACATCTATCTGGTAGATATTGGAAATGGTAGATCAGGCAATACATTTTATGGAATTACTTTTCAGGATGGCAAAATCTATCCCAGCAGGAAATTCGAAAGGAATTATTCATATCTTTTACTCGACAATGACTTCAGCCCTTATGACTCTACGGAAGTTTCTGGCGGAAAGAAAGTGCAAACATATAAATATTTTACTATTGAAGCATTGAAAGTTACTACTGTACACGAGCTGCACCACGCAATACAATTCAAATATGGCAACCCAAGCCCAAGTGTTCAAATGTTCAATGAATTAACAAGTACTTATTATGAGTCTGAAATATTCCCGGAAACACCTGACTACCTACAGTACGTTAGGTCTTTGTTCCGCAACTTTGAAGATATGCCTTTTGGCGATGGTAATTTTGAAAATGGATATAGCTGGTCCATATTCGGGCAATATATGCACAAAGAATATGATCCAATGCTTATTAAAAGAGTATGGGAATTGATCTATGACGGCATCCCGACTTATACTGCTTTAGATAGCGCTTTCCGAGAGCATGGCTCTACTCTATCTGATGCATGGTGTGAATTTATCCCCTGGCTTTATTATACCGGCGAAAGAACTATTGGCAAAAAATATTTTAACGATGCTGCAATTTTCCCGATGATGGATTTCTATCGTGAAGACAATTTTTCGCATCCTTCATATGCCGATAATAATTCATTAGCTTCATACGAAGTACGTGGATTTAGGTGCTATTTCCATTCAGGCGAGGAATTTGCCACAGACGACACACTCGATTTCATAATAACTAACACTGACTTGGAATCTGCTATCGTGCAGAATCTCAGAAAAACCGAATATTCATTCATAATTGCAGACAGCCCCTTGACTAATATGCTGAGAATTGACAATTCTGACTATTACTATTCCTTAGCATCCGAGCTTCCAACATTTTGCAATACATACTTTTATAATACTGGCGTATCAACAAGCAGAATAGGAAGTACATTCCCAAATCCCTTCAGACCAGGAACAGATGACGCAATATTCTTCCCTGCTCCTACAAATGCAGAAATTTACGATGATGTGAATATAAAAATATATTCTTCTGATATGCTAGAGATATACAACGCAGAATTACCGGTTACCGTAAGAAATTCCTTCAGAGTTCTTCGCTGGGTAGATATTCCATCCGAATTCGAAAGTGGTGTTTACATCTTTTATATAGAATATAATGGCTCAGAAGAATTAGGAAAATTTGCGATAGTAAAGTAATTTCTAATGAAGTATTATGATGATAATGCTCATTACCGAATGATTCATAATGAAATAAGTATTGCTCAAAGCTGAGGATATTCTTTTTCATACCCACTCGTTCTTGGGGACCTGAGGCGAGGGAAAAACGGAGAAGTGATCCCCCCTATTACTAAGAGAGGGCAAAGTAAACGCTGTCCTTTAAAATATATCCTTATATATCTTTCCATATGATTTTTTCACAAACACCCCTTGATCCCTACTTATGAAGAGGGGAATTTTAATAAATTCAAACTCTTACGCTGATCGCTATAAATTTGCAATTGCTTAGAGTTGTGAAATTTAAGATCATTCAGATTTTGCTGTTTCTTTTGGCTTTGAAGAATTTTCTGCTTTTTTGTCAGATCTTTCTGCTGTTTGTTTGGTTTTATCAGAAGTGCCGTTTCCGTTTTTATGATGCTCGCCATTTCCATTTGAAGCGGTGGATGCTGAACTGCTCTTGCGGGCATAATCAGTTAGATAGAACCCCTTGCCGTTAAAAATAAGACCAACGTTTTTGCTTATCATTCTGAAAACTTCGCCGCTGCCTTTCTCTTCATGCTCGCAAACCTCATTAGGGCATGTGGTCAAAGCATCTTCTGTAATTCTTTGCTCCCAGTCGAAGATCTTACCGCACTTCTTGCATTTATATTCATACGTTGGCATAACTCTACTCCTAAAAAAATATTTTGTGTACTTTCCGAACTCTTTAACGAAAATGTCGTAAATTTATTTTTTAAAAATAAATGTGTAATGATTGAATGTAGTTTTCGTATAAAGGATAGAATGAACACTGAAGAATTTAAAATATCGGTGATACCGGCTAAAGATAAAATGTTCCGGTTGGCAAAAAGGATGCTCTTTGACGTTGAGG
>CAYQTZ010000125.1:6002-7713 GCA_964420565.1 uncultured Hyphomicrobiales bacterium | reverse complement strand
GAACGTCCATTGCCGGGGGCAACAGTCAGAATAATCGGCACAGCTCTGGGAGCCAACTCTAATGACATGGGTATATTCAGAATAAATAATATCACTCCCGGTAAATATCAGGTATTTTTTACTTATGTCGGCTATGAAACTTCAAAGCTGGATATTATGATCGAATCTGGCAAAACCTTAGATATAAAAATAGAGCTATCAGAAAAAACGCTTGAAACAGGCGAGGTTGTGATCTCTGCAAATAAAAGAGTACAGCAGGTGCAGGAAGTGCCAATCTCCATATCCGTCATTGATTTAAAGACAATAGAGCAGCGAAGCATCACTCAGGTAAACGAAGTTTTTCAATACGTGCCCGGTGTGCAGATGATCGGAGATCAGGTAAGTATCCGCGGTTCGTCGGGGTTTGCTCTGGGGCTGGGTTCGCGTGTTGCTCTGCTTTTAGATGGTTTCCCATTCTTAAGCGGAGACAACGGAGATATGAAATTCGATGCAGTTTCCAGCCAGGTTATCAAGCAAATAGAAGTGGTGAAAGGTGCTGGCTCAGCTCTTTATGGTTCTTCTGCTCTTGGCGGGGTTATTAATATAATTACTAAGGAACCTAACGAAGAACCTGAATTGAATATACGTGCTTTCTCAGGAATATACACCAAACCAAAGTATGATTCATGGGTTTATAGCGATGATCTATCTATGCAAAACGGTGCAGACTTATCCTATTCTCAGAAATTTGATGATCTCGGCATGCTCTTTTCGGCTGGTATTGTTCATGACGAAAGCTACCGCGACTTCGATGATGCTGTTCG
Organism: uncultured Hyphomicrobiales bacterium; assembly: GCA_964420565.1. GTDB lineage: Bacteria > Bacteroidota > Ignavibacteria > Kapaibacteriales > UBA2268 > CAYQTZ01. The sequence continues at coordinate 6,910 of CAYQTZ010000125.1, read as the reverse complement.
CTATAATCTTTTCGGGAAAGCAATTTATGATATTGATGATTTCAACAAATTAAGCGTTCTAAGTTCCTTTGCCCACAGCGACCATTCAGACTGGGTTTATTGGAATAGTTTGGATAGTGCCACTTCGGCTCCTTCGGATATAGATAAATCAGACAGGACTGTCTCATCCAAATTCAATATCGCAGGAGAATATAAGCATCTTTTTAACAGCAATCACTTTTTGGTTGCTAAAGTTGGACTTTATAATACGTCTTTCAAATTAGATCGCGACGAGAGTTATTGGCTATACAGAGCCTCGGACGCTTCGTCAATTAATAGTGAATTGCAGATGAACTGCCGCTTTGGTAGATCTTTTTTACTCACATCCGGCTTGAATTATGTGTTTAATGATGTCATTTCATACACTTATGGCAATCACTATCAAAACATAATGGCTTTTTATACACAGGGAGAGATTAAGTTAGTAGAAGATTTGTTGATGACGCTTGGCGTAAGAGCAGATTATGAAAAAACTCAGGATAGCGAAAAGAATATTGAATTATCGCCCAAAGTTGGTTTCTCTTATGAAGCTCCTTTCGGCACACATTTTAGATTATCAGCAGGCAGAGGTTTCCGCGCCCCAATGGTAGCCGAAAAGTTTGCCGCTTTGGATTACAGTGGTTTTTCAGTAGATGAGAATAGATTTTTAAAGCCAGAAATAAGCTGGTCTTTTGAATTTGGATTTATGCATGATCTGGAAATACTAAGCTCGCCGGTGAAGATAGATTTTTCGGTCTTCGATAATGAATTCTCACAATTGATTGAGCCATCATTTGACACACAGCAGAATAATGCTGTAATAAGATTCCAGAATGTAACTAAAGCAAGAATAATTGGAGCCGAGCTTGATATTAAAACATTTCTCTTTG
>CAYQTZ010000125.1:0-5992 GCA_964420565.1 uncultured Hyphomicrobiales bacterium | reverse complement strand
ATAGTAGGTTTAGAAACTGCACTAACAGCTATGGATCCACGCGACCTTACTTTAGACGAAACTTTGAAGTATAGATCGAAATTCCTTTGGTACAATCGTATCTATATCCCAATCGGTGATTTTGAGCTACAGGCGGACTATCGCTACATATCGAGAGTAGAGAATGTTGACCAGCGTCTGCTAATATACATACCAGATGCCGATGCAAGAGTAGCCGCTCATGTATTAGATGCCAGAGTAATATGGAATTTCAAAGGAATCGCTGAACTGCCGATCCGGTTTACAATTAATGCAAAGAATCTGCTAGATTATTATTATACTGAAATGGTTGGCAACTTAGCACCTACTCGACATATCAACTTGCAAATTGATGTTGGTCTGTAATTCATATATTGAAGAATATTAAATTTCTTCTTTTCTTATTTCTATATGTGATATGAAATTAAATAAATAAATAGTTCAAAAGAAAGGCAAATAATAATTATGAAAACATTGATCCTTGTTCGACATGCAAAATCAAGCTGGAATGACAGCAATCTGGACGACATCCAAAGGCCTTTGAACAAACGTGGTTTGCGGGATGCTCCATTTATGGGTAAGCTATTAAAAGAGACTGGTATTAGAGTGGATAGATTCATATCCAGTCCTGCGAACCGGGCACTAACCACAGCTCGTAATTTCGCTGCTGCTTTTGGTCTTCACGAAAAAGATGATATAACGATAAAAGATCTGATCTATCACGAATCGAGCCGCTCAATAATGAGTTTTATCAGCACATTAGATGATGATTGGGATACTGTAGCAATGTTTGGACATAATCCTGACTTCACTTCCTTAGCCTCGTTGTTTACAAATGAATATTTCTCGAACGTTCCGACCTGCGGAATTGTTTGCATAGATTTCAACGTTGACACTTGGGAAGACACAGGCGAGGCTTTAGGAACACTCCGTTTTTTCAAGTTCCCGAAAATGTTTTTTAAGTAGGCGTTTGCTGTCGGCGTAAGAGCCTGATAATATTAGACTCCCCCTCTTGCCCCGACAGGTCGGGATCTACGACAAGAGGGGGACTTTTATCTTACTTGACAAAAAAGGAATGTTTATATAGAATAAATCCGACAAAATGCGAAACTATTGTTTCATTGGTGTCAGGAATTCTGAAGTTATGCATTTCTATCAATACGCAAGCGCCTGCCTATTGTGATATTGATGCTTTTTATATGTAGGTTTAACATCGTTGTTTGGTATATTCATTACCTGACAGACCAGAACTCCGCCATCAAACAGATTAAATTCATTGAGCATCAGCTTAATTGAAAAACTAAGGTGCTTTTCTTTGTTCTTAATTATGGTATCAGCATATCCATCAATAGAAGCTTCGGAGATCAATTCTTTGATATTAGCAGAAATTTCTTTAGGGAAAATGGAATGAATAAATTTCCCATCAATTTTTGATCCGGCAAGATTCAAGTATCCCAGAGCTTTTCCTTTGGCAAAGATTATTTCGCTCTTGCTATTGAAACCGATAACAAAGCTATTAGGAATTGTATCTATGATATTTTTATATAATTCTGGCGATAAATCCTGATGTTCCTCTGTTTTTTCCTTTATAATATATTGTATAGCGGGCTGTGAATTAAAGATAACATAACTTTTTGAAACTATGGCGTTAAATAATCTGCCGTTTGTTTTCCTTAAAGTCTTCTCGAACATTAAACTAGAAATATTTTCTCCTTTTCCATTTTTAGGATCGTCCACAATAGATTCCATCTCTGGAAGCATTATATCAGAAAGCGTTAAATTTGTCATTAATTGATCGGTGCCAGAGAAAAGCTTTATAGCAGCATTGTTCACAAATACAATTTGCGAACGCTGAATGATCAGGCAGGCATCATTGATTTTATTCAATGTAGTTAGAATGCTTTCTTCAAATTTTCTATTTTTTTCAAGAAAAATTTCGATTATCTGCTCAGTTTCCTTTTCATTATTATTCTTCTTAGAAATATCTTCAGTAATGGCAGATATATATTCTTTAATCTGAACATCAACGATATAATGTACTAAGTTCTTACAAAGAATATGCTCAAATCGTATTATTTCCTCACCAAAAAGAATTTTGTTGGTAAGATTCAATATCGATTTTAACGAAAAGCGACTGGGTAGATTATTCTCCCCTTCCCATTTCTTCAAGGTAGGCAAAGATACATTTAGCATTTCTGAGAATTCAGTCTGGTTATAGGGTTTGAAATTCTGGACAAAACCCAGATAATGCCTCAGGAATACCAAATTACGACTTAGCATTTTTTTGCTTTTGTCATTAATGTTATTTACAATCAACTTGTCAGGGCTGTTAGATATTTCGTGAAAAACATCCTCCAATTCTTTTTCGAGGTCTTCATAATTCATTTTTTCTTCTTTCATAATTATAATCCACCATTATGAATAAACATTAATGAAGGAATTGAGATGTGGCAATATATGCTTTATTTTATGTCATTGCAAATATATTTTTTAATTATTTTTTGATTGTAATTATTAATAAAGTAGAATAATGTACATCATAGATAATAAAAACTTGGCAAATTGTTGTCGTGCAAACCCATACAAGCGTGTAGTAATACAGACTACAAACAAAAAGCAATATTTTTTTTTAAAATACTACTATGCCATTATATATCATATAATAAGAACAATATGATCATATTATTAAATAAGATGAGATTGTTGATGAATTGTACCAAAGTAGAATTGAGATTGAAAATAAAATGCATATTCCATAATGTAATTCTTTATGCTTAATAATCACAATATTTATATTGTATAAATTTTTTTTTGTGTAGAATGAATTTTTTTTAATAAGTTAAGAAAATAATGAAACTAATTATACAATTATGTGTATTTATGTAGATAGAGAATAATTTTTATTTAATATATTGTGAGATGAGAAATGAAAGCAATTTTTACCAAGTATGTACCTCTATTAGTCATTTTCGGATTCTTATTCTGTAACTCTCTGAACCTAAGGGCAACTCAATCACTTAGTAAACAATCTTCTTTTACATTTGCTGAGAATCACGGGCAATGGGATAATGATATTCTCTTCGCTGCTGAAGGGAATAATGTTAATCTGATGGTTACTGAATATGGTCTGAAATATGACTTCTATGAGTCCGAGATTAATGGAGATATTATTTCCATTAAAGGCAATGTCGTATCAATGAACTTCAGGAACGGAGCTGCCAGCGAGATCATACCATTAGAGCCTGTGCAGGGCAGATGGAATTACTTCTATGGCAATAACCCTGATAAATGGATTAAAAACTCTTCGAAGTATGAATCACTTTTAATAAAGAGTATTTACAATGGAATAGATGCTAAGATCATGTTTGATAATGGAAACCCAAGATATGATTTTATCGTTAATCCAGGAGCAGACCCCAAAGACATTCAATTGTCATTTTCAGGTGCCGAAAAAGTGTTCCTTGATGAAAATACTAATATAGTATTCAAAACCAGTATTGGCGAAATTTATAATGGCAGAGTATATGCCTATCAGATAAAAGATGGTATTAAAAGAGAGGTAAAATGCGGTTTCGAATATCACTCCGGCAGCTATGGTTTTTATACTGACGATTATGACAGAAATCTTCCTCTGATAATTGACCCTGTTGTATTTGCATCATATCTTGGTGGGAATTCTTCTGATGAAATCATTGCTGTATGCGCTGATGATGATGGTTATTTTTATGTATGCGGATGGACACAATCTTCAGATTTTGTTACTACTGAAGGAGCGTATCAGATAGATTATTTTTACGATAAAGATGTTTTTGTCTCGAAATTTCTCGTTGATGGATTTTCCAAAGAGTTAGTTTTTTCCACCCTGATTGGTTCAAATAATGTGGAATACCCGACAGAAATAGATATTGACATGAATGGAAATATTTATATTAGCGGATCAACGAGTTCGGCAGATTTTCCCAACAAGAATGGTTTTGGCTATGGTTATACAGCAGGTTTTGATTGCTTTTTAACAAAATTCAATTCAGACGGATCAGAAGTTCTTTATTCATCAGTTTTTGGCGGAAGTAAAGACGAAGTGTGTACATCATTTAAGGTAACTGATATTGGCTATGTTTACGCTGTAGGTTATACTATGTCATCAGACTTCCCCATCAAATCAGCTTATCAAAATGAATTAAAAGGATCTTGCGATGCATTTTTCCTGAAAACAAATAAGAGCGGTTCTTCTCTTGAAAACTGCACTTTCTTCGGGGGTAATGGCGATGACAAAGCTTACGCTATGAGCATAGACAATTCTGAAAAAGTCTATTTTACTGGTTATACCATGTCCGACGACTTCCCTGCTGAGCCGCTTCAAATGTATGGAGGCTGGTATATGATGAAATCACCCTATGATCACATCTATAATGGCGGCAAAGATGCATTTGTTACTAATATGACTTCCAGTGGAGGTCTGATATATTCTACATTTTTTGGAGGTAAGAATAATGAATGTGGAACTGCTATAAATGGCAATAATGATGGCTCTTGCTATTTCGCAGGGTGGGTAGAGTCTGCTGGTGAAGAATCAGAATTCCCAGTATCTCAGTTTGCCCTTCAAAAAACAGCAAATGGCAAAATAGATGGTTTCATAGCCCAGATGGATGCCTTAAGAGAAGAAGCAACCCAATGGCCTCAGTGGAAAAGAGTATATCAGGATTTGATCTTTTCAACGTATCTTGGTGGAAGTGGTGATGATCATATTCATCACATAGAAAAGAGCATAGGTTATAATGCCCTTATACTATGCGGCAAAACTGATTCACCAAACTTTTACAATAAATATGGTTTTGATTTCCAAAAGGGCACAGGAATTGACGCATTTTTTACCAATATTGCCTTAGATGCCAGCGAAATAAATTCTTCTACTATTTTTGGCGGTAATGGAGTTGATGCAGCAAATAGCTTTGCCATAGATAAATACAATAACTTCTTAATTGCTGGTGTTACAAGTTCAGATAATTTTCCCCAGACTAACGAAGTTCAGGAGTCTTATGGCGGCGGCGATTCTGATGGATTTTTCTTGAAATATATTAAAGGGACAATATCTTTTAATTCCCCTATACCCGGTGATGATTATTGTAAAGGAAGCAATATTACTATTCGTTGGACCCCTTCCGAAATTGGTACTAATGAAAAATACCGCGTTGAAATCAAAAAAATTGAAGATGACGAATGGACTGTATTAGCTGAAGAATCTCAGGCTACAAATATTAAATGGGAAATCCCTGAATCTTATGAATCGGGAGAATACCAAATCAGGGTATCACATGTTTCCGGTGCGACAGTTATGATGCAGGAAGGTTTTATCATTAAAACCCCTCCAAGTATTATATCATTAAATCACATACCTGAAAGCCTGGATTTCTGCGAAGGCGAGTCAGTAACATTCACTGCCATAACTGAAGGCGATGATCTGGAGTATAAATGGAGGTATGATGGAGTAGTTATCGAAGGCGCCAATACTAACCAACTGATACTTACAGATATGACAAGCGATGATACCGGCTTATATGATCTGATCGTGTCAGGAGCCTGCAACCCCTCTGTATCGAGCGAAAAATACAATATTCAAGTAATGATGAAGCCGGTTATTATCAGTCAATCTGAAGATATTTCAGTAAGAGAATATGAAGAGATCAGATTATCAGTAGAAGCAGAAGGCGACGATCTGGAATATCTCTGGAAAAAGAATGGCGAGTTGATATTAGGTGCAGACAAGAATACTTATGTGGTTCAATCTGCAAGAATGGACCACAAAGGTCAGTACCAATGTATTGTAAAAAATGATTGTGGAGAGATTGCATCTACTGTTATCAATGTAAATGTAGAAGAAGACACTGCTGTAAATGACAGCGATAAAGGTATATCCAATGATTCATTCTAAATCACTCTTTTCGGCAATGCTACAGCTGCAGATTTAGATGAATAT
>CAYQTZ010000124.1:0-7720 GCA_964420565.1 uncultured Hyphomicrobiales bacterium | reverse complement strand
TCGTAATTATAACGGCTACCAATTTGAATTCGAGAATATTTCTAAGGAGTTATTCAGAGTAATCAAACCCGGAGGTATCGCTATCTGGGTTGTAGCTGATGCTACAGTTGACGGCAGCGAGACTGGCACTTCATTTAAGCAAGCTCTTTACTTTATAGAAATTGGTTTTCGGCTTCACGATACAATGATCTATTATAAGAATAATCCCATGCCTCAGACAGGTAAAAGATACCATCAGCATTTTGAGTATATGTTTGCATTTTCCAAAGGAAGTCCAAAAACATTCAATCCATTGACCGAACCAACAAAATATAAAGGGCTCGCCAATATGAAAAATCGAGGTCAGAACGGTTCATTAGAATATGAAAAAGTAGAAAGAACAAAAGAAAAAAAAGTTGGCAATGTGTTTTTTTACTCAATTGGAGGCGGAATTTCGACTAAAGATAAAATAGCGTATAATCACCCGGCTATTTTCCCCGAAAAACTTGTAGCTGACCAAATCAAAACATGGACAAATGAAGGTGATTTAGTTTATGATCCTTTTATGGGTAGTGGAACAACAGCCAAAATGGCTCATTTATTAAGCAGGAAATGGCTCGGCTCAGAAATTTCCAAAGTTTACGTTGAAATAGCTGAAGAAAGATTAACTCAATATACAAAGAATAATTTATTTACAGATTAAAATGAATTTAGTTAAAAGGGGCTCCAAAACAGCAATAGACGGATTTAAAAATGAAGAGGACATTATTAGCAAATTTAATGATTGGCAAAATGATGTTGATGCTCAATCTTGGTTAATAGATATGGACTATGTGCTTACTGAAATTGAATACCTTGAAGCAGTTAAAGTTTCAGGTTATAAAACAGATGTACAAATCCAGGTGACTATTAAACTAAAAAAAGCAATTAATATTGAGAACATACAGGTGAAATTAGTTAGTAATCCAAAAGGTTTTAATCAGATAGACAAGCGCAGGGTTGATAAATATGCAGAAATGTGGAATATGCCCAAGAATGTTATTTCAATAATTAAAAGATATACAGGTGAAGATAAGCCATCATTGAAAAACCCCAAAGATTCACGTAGAATGTTCGCAAATGAGTTTAATGATAAAGAACAGACAGCAATTATCAAATGGTTAGAGAAAAATCAGATATTGATTGTATCTGATATTCTAAAAGGTCAGGGGAGGTTTGCAGCAGAGTGGTTATTGGTAGCTCAGAAGGTAGATAAAAATGCTCGCTGGATTTTAAAGCCAATTAATTTTTGTATGAACTATTTTGGCAATGGAGAAATAATTATTTCGAAAAGAGGTACTTTTAAAATTGGAAGAATTACTATGCAAAGAAAAGGTGGCGATGGAGGTCGTTCAACAGCAAAAATGTTACAATTCAAGATAAATCCAGCCGAACTATTTGATATTGAATGATTATAAGCTAACAGCTTCAGCTCTCTTTACGCCGCTCGCTAATCAAATCCGTAGGATCCAGCCAAAAAAGACAATGTAATCCATAAAAATACAAGCTGTCAATTTCTGACCTTCATACAAATAAACATTTCGTATAAATTCGATTTTCTTGGAGTCTTGAATGAGTTTTAAGTGAAATTATTGTTTGTCGTACAATTCCCAGAACTAACTTATTCGTTCTGGTGGCATGCTTTATGAAATTCACAATATCCGGACTTGTCGGGAAGGTATGTTAGTTATTGTGGAGATGAGTGGTGACCCCAATGATTTCTTACGATCTTCAAAGAAACGGAGAAATCCAAAAGAGCATATATCTACAAAAAACACCCGAACGCAGTGCCGGGTGTTCTTAAAAAATTCTATATTGAATGGATCTTAGGCAATATCCTGAGCAACGAATGGTATCAAAGCCAGATGCCGCGAATATTTAATTGCTTTGGCAACTTCTCTCTGCTGGAAAGCATTAACACCTGTAATGCGTCTTGGCAGGATTTTTCCCTGATCATTAGTAAATCTCTGGAGAAATTTAGGATCCAAATAGTCAACCACCCTTGATTCTTTCATTGGGTTAGGTTTTCTTTTAGTAGTTTTCTTGTTGGGCTTAAAAGCGTTGCCCGTCTGCATAGGATGAATAGCGCCCATTATTCGTTACCTTTCTTTGTTCTTAATTCCTTAGATTTTTCAAAGCGTTTCTTGAATCTATCCACACGGCCAGCGGTATCAACTAACACCTGTTTGCCTGTGAAAAATGGATGGGATTTGGAGTCAATGTCCAGCACCATCTTGTCGTCTTTGTAACATGAGCGTGTTTTGAATGATGTTCCATCCGTCATCTGAACTTCGACGACTCGGTAATAAGGATGAATTCCCTTTTTCATAATTTTATCCTGTGTTAGCTTACATCAATATTATTTACTTCGTTTAGATCTTTTACTTTGACAAATTTCTCAAGGAAGCGTAGATTCCCCTTGCCACTGTCAATGCCGCGGATGACCTTCACCTGGATCATCTCATTTTCTTTCTGTTTCTTTTTCAGCTTATCGCCGAATGTTTGGGTTTTAGCCATGTTTTTGCCTATCCAAATAATTGTAATTCAAAGACTACAAATATAATATATTAATCGACTAAAAGCAAAATTTATTTGAATTATTTTTTCTGAATAATAATGGCATGAATTTTTCACTTGTTAATTGCTATTAATTGTAATTCAGGAGTTCAGATAATGAAACGAAGAAATTTTATACAGGGAGCCATGGCTTCCGCTTTGATACCATCAGCTTTCTCCAGCAGATTGATACAGCTTGTATCTTCAGGCATTATCAAGCCAAAAGCTTTAAAACCAGGCGACACAGTCGGTATAATCGCTCCCGGCACTGCTGTTACAGATCCTATTGATATTCAGCAGGCATTCGAGATCATTCATTTTCTCGGTTTAAAAGCAGAGCTTGCTAAACATATATTAAATGGTAAGGGGTATAAGACTAGAACTGTTGGCGAAAGAGTAAGTGACATTCACGATATGTTTACAGACACAAATATAAGCGGTATATTCTGCATTCGAGGCGGATATGGTTCCGCTCAGCTTTTGGACACCCTGGATTTTAAGATCATAAAGAATAATCCGAAAGTTTTTCTTGGTTTTAGCGATATAACTGCTTTGCACGCAGCTATCCATAGAGAAACAGGGCTTGTTACATTTCATGGACCTCTTCTGCTGTCAAAATTTTCCTCTTATACTATTTCTAATCTGCAAAAAGCAATTTTTTCAACAGAGCCCATAGGTATGTTAGCAAATCCCGAAGGCGATATTAGTGTGCGGGAAAAATATCCAACACTTACAATTACCCCTGGCGTGGCAAGAGGGCGATTGGTCGGAGGTAATCTAAGCATTGTTGCTTCGCTGATCGGTACACCTTATGAAATTGATGTAAAAGATAATATCTTGTTTATCGAAGACGTAGGAGAAGCCCCATATAGAATAGACCGTATGCTTACACAAATGCGACTTGCAGGCAAACTCAATGCACGGGGTATTGTATTTGGGATATGCTCTGGATGCGATTCTAAAGATTCACAAACGTGGGATCTCTCATTAGGTGAGGTCATGCAAAATATTCTCGGTAATGTTGGGGTTCCTGCTTTTTATGGTCTTGCTTTTGGACATACTAAAGATCAGCTTACATTACCTTATGGAGTAGAAGTGGAGCTGAACTCTGATAACGGGACTTTGAGTATATTGGAGTCTGGGGTAGTGTAATTTTAACAAACGATTTCGTAAGTGCTTTTTGCAATAAATTTACAAGGATTGATAATCGGATCAATTCTTGGGGTGGGTAAATATTAATATAAGACCATTGCAAAACCAAAGAAAATCCCCCCTATGTCCCCCTTTTCCCGACAAGTCGGGAAAAGGGGGATTTTATCTTACTTCCCCGCTTGGTAAGAGTGGATCGAGGGGTGTTTATATAGAATAAATCCGATTAAATGAGAAACTATTGTTTCATTGGTGTCAGGAGTTCTGAGAGGCAACGAACTCACTCAATAAGGAAAATTGATCATAATAAACTAATATCAGACTTTTCCTTGCTGCACTAATCCGGCAAAATGTTCAAAAGAGCGGTCGTAAGTTCTTTCTGCAGCATCAGTAAAAAAGCATGCGGGCAGCTATCTCGCCCTTAAATGATACTGCACACATTCGCAGCATATACCCTTCCTTGGGCATGGTGAATAGCTGCAATTACAATTCTTAAGATTTTTTGTCTTACTACATTCTTTCATTCGGTATCCCGGATTTGAGCTGATAAATATTTCAATTTATTTCAATTTGTTTTCAATTTCGCTTACAGTAATTATCACATCTGGCAAGCTGTTATCTGGCTTGCCGTCTGGCTTGGAATTGTCAGCTATTAGGTTTACTCTTTCCTTTAGCATTGGGTATTCATCTATTTTGGCTGCAAGGGCATCAAGTCTTTTTTCAGTAAGTGATTTGATTTTGCTTGAACTTTTCGAGTAAGTATCATGTGTATTTATATGAAAATCAAACTTTACGTTCCTGTTGAATCGCATTGTAGTATTCAATTCTTTGAGTACTTTCTCTGACTCTCCGTTCAAACTACTGCTGCTGTTTTCAAAGAAATCCAGAGCATATACTTTGTTTCCTTTTTCTAACTTTACGACTTTGAAATCTTTATGTATTTCCTGGTATTGATCTAAATCAGGCACGGTATAACTCTCAGATTTTCTAAGTACATTCCAGTTATAGAGATACACTTCATAAACATCTCCGGAAGTTAGTACCTGCTGATAAAACCCATCTTTTTGGGTTTCTATTTTGATTTTTTTGCCTTTGTTTGTACGAAACTCTATAGTACAGCTTACTGGTTCCCCTGTGAATTCATCAAGGGTCTTCCCTTTTACTAATAATGGTATCTGACTGTAAGAAACTGATGCTGCAAAAAAAACAAATATTGATGATATTAATAATAATTTTTTTATGGGATTGATCTTTCTCATTCTTTCTCCTTTTTTAATTAACAATGATAAATGGTTTTGCTATCAGAACTTTTTCTGATTTAATGACAAACATATAGTAATTAGACGTAAAGACAGATGTATCTATTGGAATATTTAACTCAAAACCCTCGGTTATTCTTATAGTTTTTTCATAAAGTATCTTTCCTAACAGGTCTGTTATTTGTATAGTATAATCCCCTGCTTCGGGATTGCTTATATTGATATTCAAGTTATCTGTTGAGGGTTGGGGATATATTGAAACACTTATCTCGCTTTTATCTTCAACAGAAATTATTTCTTCGCCGGCACAAATAATTAGAGAATTATACAAAGCTTCCTTGTCGTCGTCCACGCATAAACACATAGCATAGCTTCGTATTTCGCCATCAGGGAATACGCCAGGAAAATTCATTCCGTTAATTACAGCTATATCGCCAACGAAATCGGTTGTTTTGTTGGTGCCGCTATTCAGATATTCAATCTTTTCTTCATCTGTGAAGTTGCCATTTGAGCGATAAGTAATACTATTTTCGAGTGAAGCCGCTATCGGCGAAAGGGCGTAATCTTGCTCGAGGGAGTAGCTTAAAGTACCAACCGAAGGATAATTTCCCAAATGATATACTATGGCGGCTGAGGAATTATCTGAATTCAGAGTCATTAAGTCAAATATTCTTACTTCTGCTTTGTTGCTGTCGCCGGCAACTCCGATATCCCAATCGAAGAAATAAGCTATGGAGAGGTCATTCAAATCTCTTCCTGATGAATTTTTTATGTCAAAGTATAGTCTGATGCAAGGAAGAATATCCTCTTCAGCAAGTTCATATCTCGAACTTATTTCCAGACCTATTTTCTTTTCTTCGGGAGCATTTGCGTCGGAGATCAATATCTTGTTTGGTTCAGGTGAAAGGAAAGGATTAATGACGGTAAAGTCATTCTGTGGGAGTGTATCAAGGTTTCTGACCTGGCTAATTACTTTCTCGCTGTTTTCAGTGCATATAAGCCCTGCCTCCCACAAATAACTACATGAGGACAAATAGGATACGCCAATACCCTGCGAATTGAACGGAGGATTAGAGTATCCTATCCTGCCATTATCAGCCAGAGAAATTTTCATATTGTTATTCTCAACATTTATAAAATTGCTCGAGGGTATAAATGGTATCATTATATAATCATTCTCGCATTGGGGGCAATCTATATCCGCCCTTAGCAGTACCTGATCTGTATTCTCTTTTTTTAAAACAATTTCGAATGATATAGATACATTGCTTTCGCTATAAAATTCCGGTAGTGAATATTCCCCATTTGTAATTTCGAGTGAAGATTCGCTGTCATCTAATATCTTTAAAGTAAAATCTAAATCAGTGGCTTCACTTAGATAATTGTGTAAATCAATGGTACATATAATCGTATCGCCGGGCAAAAATCTAATATTTTTAAGTTCGCCCTTTTTTGCAAAATTATACGATTCCACATCAATGCCGGGCATTGAAAATGGATCAAGCGTAACTGCCTTGAGCATATTCATTCTGCCTGGCAGATAGTCTTTGTAATTTGGATTGATATGAGTAATATCATCAGTACAATTCTTCCCAAATTCTATTATCTGACGATTGGTCATTTTCGGGTATAAACCTTTTATCGTCGCTAACATTCCTGCAACAAGAGGAGAAGCTCCTGAGGTACAGCAAAAACTCCCATAAGTACTGTCATTAGTGGTTGTCCATGATTTTTGTCCGGGTGCCATAATATCTACATAGAAGCCGCGTCCTGTCATGTGGATCACTGTATCCTTTGGCTCAGTAACTCCTACACCACAGACACCTTTATAAGCGGAGGGGTAGAAAAGTTTTGTACTATGATGATTCCCCGCTCCGGTTACTATGATAAGGTCTCTTTCCAAACAGTAATTAACGACTGATTCATTAACGCATGAATAGGAATGCCCGCCCCAGCTACAGTTGACGACATCTATATCGTTCAAAGCGCAATAAAGCATAGATTCATATCCAAAATAAATACCGCCAGTGCCATCTATTGTTGTTTTAAACGGAAACATTCTCGCTTTGAATCCTGTGCCAGCAATACCTATACCATTATCTACTGTAGCTGATACAAGCCCGGCTGTTCCAGTTCCATGAGGATTAGTGGAAAATGTATTTCCCGGTTTCGTACTGTCTATCAGATAAGCGAAATTATACCCCTTATGATCATCAATATAGCCATTTCCGTCATCATCTATACCATTATCGGGAATCTCGGCTTCGTTTATCCATATTGTGCTTTCTAAATCTTCATGAACCTGTAGCACTCCGGTATCGCTAATACCAATAATAACATCAGGACTGCCCTGATAGATATCCCATGCTTCATAAGATTTCATAGCGATATGCATAGTCTGCAGATCAAGTAAGGGGTCATTTGGAATAAATTCGCCAGTAGGTTGCTGAATATATATTGGCTCTGCAAGCTCTACAATCCCACATTCTGATTGCAGTTTGCTGCATATTACTTCGGGTATTGAGTATTCAGACTGCGATATATCTATCACATAAGTTCTGAGCAATGGGTCTTCTGCTGCCATAATTTTTTTTTGCCTGCTTTTATCATCCATTGTCTTGAGAGCTTTGCTATTCTCTCCATAAGTATATGAATTGTTATAGTTTAAAAGCCGTTTTGTTATTGTTAGTTTATGTTGCTCTAAAAAATTATATATTTCCGGCATTGAAGCTGACCCC
>CAYQTZ010000123.1:4582-7747 GCA_964420565.1 uncultured Hyphomicrobiales bacterium | reverse complement strand
CCAACTCCGAATTCCCAATTAGCTATCTTTAGCGAAACTGATACAGGAACAATCGTATGCGGGAAAGCCGCTCGTACGGGTCTTCGGGAGGGAGCGGGGAGGTAAGGAGGTGTCCTACTCGGAAGTTTATAAGGTAATCCTTCTGAAGACTTCTCGTGCCTTCGGAAGGATTCAATAATTGTTGGAATATTTTATGATACCATTAACTTTTTTTAACTGTAGTCAGGTATCTTAACCCATCATTTCGTTGCCCCTGGAATATTTATTTCAGTAAACAATTTGATCATATCTTCCAGAGATTTACTGCCTTTGTCGCCTACTGTATGCTCGCGAACTGAGACTGTACTGCTTTCCTGCTCTCTTTGACCTGCTATCAAGGCAAAGGGTATTTTCATCTGCTCGGATTCTGCTATCTTGCGGTTAATTTTTTCGCTACGAAGATCAATCTCTGTTCTAAAACCAAGTTTTGTGAGCTTATCATATATTTCTTTTGCGTACTCGTGCTGATTTTCACCGATTGGAAGTACATTTACCTGCACTGGCGCTATCCAAAATGGGAAATTGCCGGCATAATGTTCTATTAATATAGAAATAAATCTTTCCAAAGATCCAGCAGGAGCGCGATGTATGATAACCGGTTCATGCGGCTGGTTGTCGCTTCCTGTGTATTCCATACTAAACCTGCCGGGCATAACGTAATCTACCTGTACAGTGCCAAGCTGCCATTTTCTCTGTAGAGCATCGCGAACTACGAAATCAATCTTCGGTCCATAAAATGCTGCTTCTCCCATTTCGATATGGTAATCCATTCCAAGCTCTTCAATAGCTTTCACTAAAGTATCCTGTGCTTCTGTCCATTTCTCAGGGTCGCCGGAATATTTTTCGCTGTCATCATCGCGGAAAGAAAGTCGTGCCTTCAGTTCCATACCGAAAGTATCAAACACATATTTATTCAATAATACTGCATCTTTTATTTCTTCTTTCAATTGTTCTGGAGTGCAGTAAATATGTGCATCATCCTGAGTAAAGCCGCGAACTCTGGTAAGCCCTGATAATTCCCCAGATTGCTCATAGCGATATACGGTTCCGAACTCAAACAGCCGCAAAGGAAGATCACGATAGCTCCTTGGCTTGCTATTATAGATCATGTGGTGGTGCGGGCAGTTCATCGGCTTTAAGATATACTCCTCTTCATCAATCCCAAAAGGCGGATACTGAGAATCTTTATAATATGGGTAATGCCCTGATGTTTTGTATAATTCAAGATTTCCGATATGTGGAGTTGCCACTTCCTGATAGCCACGCTCGATTTGAGCTTGTCGCAGGAATTCCTCAAATTTTCTGCGTATTATGGTGCCTTTAGGTAACCACAAAGGAAGTCCTCCACCTACCAACTGATTAATAGTGAATAATTCAAGGTCTTTGCCGAGCTTGCGGTGGTCGCGTTTCTTTGCTTCCTCGAGCATAAGCAGGTGTTCGTCGAGCATTTTTTTCTTTGGGAAAGAAATGCCATAGATACGAGTCATCATCTGTCTATCAGAATCGCCACGCCAGTATGCTCCTGCCACACTTAAAAGCTTGAAATATTTAAGCTTGCCAGTATCAGGGACGTGAGCTCCGCGGCATAGATCGGTGAAATTTCCTTGTTTATAAAAAGTAACTTCTTCATCTTTGAGCCCTTCGAGCAATTCAATTTTGTATTCATCGCCAATTTCTTTGAAATGCTTGATGGCATCTTCCCAGGAGATCTCAATTCTTTCGTAATTTGATTTACTTTTTACGAGTTCTTTCATTTTTTGTTCTATCTTGGGTAGATCGTCGGAAGTGATCTTCTGATCGTCAGGCAGATCCACATCATAGTAAAATCCATTTTCAATAGATGGACCAATACCGAATTTAACGCCAGGGTACAGCTCCTGAATTGCCTCTGCCATAAGATGAGCAGAAGAATGCCAGAATATTTCCCTACCCTCTTCGTCCCTAAAAGTAACAATTCTTACATCAGCATCTTCGTTAATAGGTCTTGATAGATCATATTTTTTATCATTTACAAAAATTCCGAGAGCTTCTCGGGCAAGACCTTCAGAAATTGCCATAGCAATATCAAATCCGGTAGAATCATCGGGGAAGTCTCTTTTCTCTCCGTTCGGTAATGTTATTATCATTTTTTTAAATATTCTCGTTGTTTAACAATTATTTCTCATTCAAATACGTTAATTAAATCAATAAAGATTGAAAACGTAGAATTATGATTATTATTTCTAATTTGCTAAATATTATGTAAAAATGATCATTTTTTTATAATTTGCAATCTATATTTTGTAAAAAAATAAATACAGGAGCAAAAAAATGTTCAGGAAACTTTTATTAATGCCAATCATATCGCTATTGCTAACTTGCTCAATATTTTCTCAGGATGATGAACTGGATGATCTGAGTTTCGAGAGTTATGATTATCAGGAATCCTCGTCTGTATATTTTGTAGCTGGCGGAGGATTTACAGGGTCTTTCATCTTTTTGGATTTTGACGCATTGAAAGAAGAAATACCAGGTCTTGATATAGAAGCGTCCAATATGTTTATAATGGGAGCCGAAGGATTTACAGCAATACCCTATCTGAAGAATTTCCGCATTGGATTTTCTAGCTTAAGCGGCTCAATAGAAACAACCCTGGCAGAAGGAGAGCAATCAAGTAAAGTAAAATATAAAGCAGATTTCACAGGGCTATCGTTCGATTACGCAATTGTTCCATTCCGCAATTTTGCGATCCTGCCAGGAGTAAATACAAGGTGGGGCAGTTTGCTATATGAGAATTATGATGATACATTCATGGAAAGAAACGAAGCAAACTTCTGGTCACTGAAGCCACACGTCAATCTGGAATATGCTTTAGCAGAATATCTGATGGTGCGGCTGGGGGCGGCATACTCTACGACCTTCATGAACGATTGGAAGAAGAATTACGATTATACCAGCACAAAGATAGCAGATATTAACGGAAATGGCATGGAAATATCATTTGGTTTATACGTTGGCGTATTTACCTATTGACATTAACAAAAAATTTATTATATTTGTTTTCTCTAAGCGAGCAGCATTAGAAAAAGAAATTTGGGCCTGTAGCACAGCCCCGATAAAGAATTCTAACTTTGAAGGATATATCGG
>CAYQTZ010000123.1:0-4482 GCA_964420565.1 uncultured Hyphomicrobiales bacterium | reverse complement strand
TTTGGGCCTGTAGCACAGCCCCGATAAAGAATTCTAACTTTGAAGGATATATCGGGATGAAGCCAGCTCCATTGGTTTTGAGCAGCGAACATTGAAAATTAAATGATATTTTTTGGGCCTGTAGCTCAGTTGGTTAGAGCAACGGACTCATAATCCGTTGGCCGGGGGTTCAAGTCCCTCCGGGCCCACTACGACGACCCTGTAAAGCCCTGTGATTCAAAAGAGTTACAGGGCTTTTGGTTTAAAATACTGACAGTTTTACTGACACTTTCCCTGCCTATATAAAAATATTTCTGAGATATGCAGATAAGATAACTTTCTTTACTTCTATATACACTTATTCACTCTTTTATCAGAGCAGAACAGAATAACCTGATACATAATTTTTATACCACCTCCATTCGTCTTGTTAACTACATTACAGACCAACAATATAGAGGGATTAACCCATGCTCCTAAACAGACATATCAGAAAAAGAATGAGAATCGCAAGAACCATCATCTTGAGATTTGATCCGCTAACATTTAGATGCAGCGAATGCTTTCACCAATAACAAACATGATATAAATTTGAAGCGATAAAGAAATTTCAAATTATTTTCAAATATTTCAAAAAAATGAGAGGCGATTTTTTTTGTTTTGCAATGGTCTTGCATTTTCTCAAAAAAATTTGTAAAAATTGAAACTTTTTAATATTTTTATCGTTAACAAGAATGTAAACGATAAAAATATTGATAGAGTTGTTCCGTGAATAGTAATGAAATAAAGAAAGAAATTGAACTCAAATTATCTAATGAGTTTGGCAATTATGTAGAAAAACTTGGGGTAAAGCATCTTTTCGGCAGGATTTGGGGGCTGCTCATGGCTCAAAGTAAGCCAATATCCCTTAAAGAGATTGCAGAAAAATTAGAGGTTTCCAAGCCGGCTATAAGCACTACTATTAAGATTGGCATAGAGCTTGGCTTGATTCAAAAATCTTATAATCCAAAGATGCCAAGAGAGTTTTTCTTCTCGCTGAATATGATGTCTATGGATATGATAATTGATCCAGGTTTGAAAAAGTTAGATATGTTCTACCAAAAAATATTTGATGCTTTGAAAGAATTAGAGCTGCATAGTGATATTATCAGCAATGATGAGGATTTACAAAACTTAAGAGATACTTTATACTGGTTAGTGGAATCATTTAAAATTATTTATGACGAATACGTTATTTACGGCGAAAGAGTAAAACAAAGGATCAGTAATTTAAAAGAAAATATTGAACTTAATAAAAAATGAGGTTATTTATGAAAAAGCTATTTGCATTATTCCTGTTTTTTGCCATTGCTTTACCTTGCTTTGGCGAAAATCCTAAGGATATTGTCAATAAAGCCGAGAACGCAATAAAAGGAGAAACATCAAAAGGCACTTTTACTATGAAAGTAGTTACTTCGGAATTCAGCCGCGAAATTAAAATGCAATCATGGTGGAAAGGAGATGACAAAGCTCTGATAATAATTAAAGAACCTGCAAAAGACAGGGGTAACAAAACACTGAAAATCGGCAACGAAATGTGGAACTATTTGAAAAACACGGAAACTACAATGAAGATACCTTCTTCGATGATGCTGCAGTCATGGTATGGTTCAGATCTTACTAATCAGGATATAGTCCGGGAGTCTGAGCTTTCGGAGGACTACGATATCAGCTTGATGTTCGAAGAAAAGATCGCAGGTGAAATGTGCTGGAAGTTAGAGCTGAAACCAAAGCCAGATGTCCCGGTTGTCTGGGGAAAGATATATTACTGGGTACGGCAAAATGATTATCTTCCGGCATTGGTACAATATTATAGCGAAAAAAATGAGCTAATACGCACATTTAAATTCCGTAAGTTTCAGGTTATGGATGGAAGAAAGATACCAACGGTCTGGAGAATAGAAAGCAACACCAAAAAAGGCAACTATACTGAGTTTATATATAATGATGTAGAGTTCGATGTTAATATACCAGACAGAATATTTTCTTTTAGAGAGTTAGAAAAATAGTATTGTTCAATCCTTTTAAACTATAAGATATTATGAAGTTAATATTAAAACTTGCCTGGAGAAGTATCTGGAGGAATTGGCGGCGATCAGCCATTACTATTGCAGCTATTTTTTTCGCTGTCTTTTTGTCTGTTGCTATGA
Source organism: uncultured Hyphomicrobiales bacterium (assembly GCA_964420565.1). Taxonomy (GTDB): domain Bacteria; phylum Bacteroidota; class Ignavibacteria; order Kapaibacteriales; family UBA2268; genus CAYQTZ01. The sequence continues at coordinate 2,314 of CAYQTZ010000123.1, read as the reverse complement.
GAGGGATTCAGCTCGGTACGTATGAAAACAATATTAATATTGCCGCCAGTATCTTTACGGGTTATATGCAGATACAGAGAGAGGGGTATAACGACAACCCAACTTTACTCAGATCATTCAACTATAACGAAGAAATCAGGAGATACCTCTCAGCTATAAACAATATCAAAGCATTCACACCAAGGATAAATAGTTTCGGACTAATAGGAAAAGGCGAAAAATCTTTCGGAGTAGCTCTTTTTGGTATTGATCCTGATACAGAAAAAAATGTAACTACTATGCATACAAAAGTCGAAAGAGGTAAGTATTTATCTAATGACAGAAAGTATGATATAATTATCGGCAAAACTTTGAATAAGAATCTTAATGCTCAAATTGGCGATACCATAGTAATCCTTACAAGCGGTCTTGATGGCTCTATGGGCAACTTAAAATTCAGAATATCAGGAGTAACAAAGATGGGCAGCAACGATTTTGATGCCATGTCTGTCTTTATGACGCTCGAAGCAGCTAAAGAACTGATGGCTATGGGTGATAGGATTACTTCTATAGCTATATCGTTAGAATCAATAGATCTTTTACCTGATGTAAAGAAAGATCTGAATAAATATTTTGCTGATAACAAGATAGACGGCAAACAGCTCACTGTACTCGATTGGGGCGAGCTGATGCCAGAAATGAAGCAATCAATAGAACTTGATGATATTTCGGGTATTTTATTTCTGGCGATTCTCATTGTTGTTGTTGGATTTGGGATACTCAATACTTTGACTATGTCTATTACCGAACGTTTCCGCGAGTTTGGAGTAATGCTGGCTATCGGCACAGATCACAGCACATTGATCAAAATAGTCATCTTCGAGACTTTGATACTCACTTTTGTAGGATTATTGCTTGGGTCATTTGTGGGATATTTAGTGAATTATTATATATATCTGTATCCAATTACTTTAGGTGGCGAAATTGCTGATCTGACTCAGGAGTTTGGTTTCGAGCCGAAGGTATGGTCTTCCATAGAACCAATGATATTTGTCAAGAACACTATAGTTATATTAATTACAGCTTTGGTTGCATTTATTTATCCGGCATGGAAAGTTCTCAAGTTAGAAGCTTTGAAAGGAATAAGATATACGTAAAAAGCAATTTATTGCTGGTTATCAAAATTTTAAGAGCAAAAACAGAAATTTGTTAATAATACAGGAATACTAAAAAAGATGCTTTTAAAGATTGCATGGAGAAATATATGGCGGAACAGAAGACGTTCTATTATTATTCTTGGCTCAATAGTGGTCGGCGTAGCAGCTCTGATCCTTTATAATAGCTTAGTGGAAGCTTTCGGCAGACAGATGCTCAAAAATCATATTGAATCAAACGTCTCACATATTCAAATACATAAAGCCGGATTTGAAGAAGATAAAGCAATTCAGAAAACTGTGCCCAATCAAGAAGAAATTTCGGAAATACTCGCTAATGCAAAACATATCAGGCATTTCAGCAGGCGAGTAATAACAACAGGCATGATAAGCAGCGCCAACAATTCATCAGGAGCCAGTATTGTTGGAATAGAACCAGAAAAAGAGCAGCACATTACTTTTATCAAAGATTTTATCGTTGAGGGTAAATATTTTGCCGAAGATAATAACATGATCATAGGTAAAGAGTTGGCGGACAAATTAGAAATTGGACTTGACGACAAAATAGTGCTCATGGCGGCTGATGTTGAGGGTTCTGTCAGCTCTGCACTATTCAGAGTTTCAGGTTTATTCCATACGGGTAACGGGCAGATAGACAAAATGTACGCCTATATTAATATCAAAGAATCCCAAAAGATGCTCGGCCTGGATAACAACATATCTGAATTTGCAATTATTGCAGATAATATTGAAAATGCAACAAAAGCAAAGAAACATTTAATAGAAACGATACAAGATATAGATGGCGATAATTCCTATGAAGTACTAAGCTACCGCGATCTAATACCTCTTATAGTCTCTTACGTAGAATCTATTCAGGAATACATGATTGTCGTATATTTAATTATAATAATTGCAATACTTTTTGGGGTTATTAATGCTATGCTGATGTCGGTGTTCGAAAGAATACAAGAGTTCGGCGTACTGATGTCGCTGGGGATGTCCCGCTACAGAGTCTTTATGATGATAATCCAGGAGGCATTAATTTTATCTGTACTTGGATCAATAGCTGGGTTTATTCTTGGCGGTCTGTTGCTTACAACAATGATGGGTGGACTTGACTTGAGTTACTGGTCTGAGAGTCTTTCCAGCTTTGGTATTGGCTCGATTATATATCCTGA
>CAYQTZ010000122.1:1878-7772 GCA_964420565.1 uncultured Hyphomicrobiales bacterium | reverse complement strand
TATCAGTGGCAGTTGCGAGCAAGGTGCTGAATTTGGCTATTTGGAACCAGAAATTCAATATGACGATAGATCATATTTCTATCTGGCTAAGATCAATGCCAATAATCTTGCTATTGAGAGCGTAGATATTTATGGTCCATCTTCTTTTCAATCCAATATACAATGCTGGGGCTACTCTTTGGGTTACGATAGATACAGAAACGATATTGTTGCCAATTTATATTCTATAGCAAATAACGAGAATAACCCAAGATTACTTAGATTTCGTTACGATGCCAGAACTTTGACGAGAAACGAAAACGGCTATGGTGCGACTAATTCATCCACTACTGTTTATGACGGCAAGGGCAACAGATACGATTGCGGAACATTTCTTGGTGAAACAAGATTTTTTGATATTACTCTAAAAAGTTATGGGGCTAATGATATATTCTTTCGTAAATGGACTAAAGTTGATAAAGTACCCTCAAGCAACGACGAAAGCGATGATTTTTTCTCAGTAGATTCTTCAGTTGTTACTCTTGCTTCAAATAGTGTCCACATAGGCGACGAGGTAGTAGAGGAAGTCAAGATAGAGATTTTTGAAAATATTATATGTAATAACAATAGCATACCAATGGAGATATTCAATATTGAATCATCTTTGAAAGATGAGATATTTGTTATATCTGTCAATCCTGAGATCATACAGCCCGGAGAATGTGCAGACTTAGAAATTGCTTTTAAGCCCAAAGATATCGGAGTGCGTAAGGCAATACTTACTATTTCCGCTTCTTGCGCCAAGCCAACGGACCTTATTGTTTTTGGCAAAGGGATATGCGGAGCCAGAGCCGATTCACTGATAGATTTCGGCAGCGTAGCTGTGGGCAAAACCGAAACAAGAATAGTTGACATGATATTCGAGAATCTTAATCCATTTGAACTCAAAAATTTTGATATGAAGATACTTGGCAATGATGCAGGTGAGTTTAGTATTATATCTGATATACCAAATTCAGTCGGAAAGTACGGTATTGTATCTGCTGAAATAGAGTTCAAACCGACCACTCAGGGCAGTAAGGAAGCTTATATTCAATACTATTTACCAACATTTTGCAATCTCGAACCAAAAACTATGCTGATCGGCGATGCTAGCCCGATAGCTCTCGCAGCTGAAAGTATTGATTTCGGTTTGCAAAGGGTGCTGATACCCAAAGACACAGTTTTAAAAATACTTAATGAATCAGATAAAACAGTAAGAATAGATAGTATTCAATTTATTGATAATCAGGATGAGGTATTTGAGATCATAGACTTCTCCACATTTGATCTTTCTGTAGATGAATCCAAAGAAGTTTTAGTGCGTTTTCTGCCGACCCAAGAGAAAGAATATACAGCAAGTTTCAAAGTTTTTTATAATTCTATTGCTGTAAAAGAAAATTCATTCAGTGGGGTTGGATATCTTCCGATAATCAAAGCTGAATATGAATGCGGAGAATCCGTTATTTCCGGCGAGACATCTATATCTACTCTTTCCCTGACAAATTTAAGCACTAAAGGACAGCTTCGATTATCTGATGTGTTATTAACAAATAATAATGATTATTCATGGGTAAATAATACTCCCGAAGACGAAGTATTGAGTCCACTCGAAAAAAAGGAATACGATATTCTTTTTGAACCAAAGGGACTCGGCATAAGGAATGGCAGCATTCTGCTAACTGCTGATACAAAAAGGACATCGGACATAAATGATATCAACGAAGTGCATCTTATCGAACTTGATTGCGAAGCTCTTGGTATAAAGTTTGCTGATAATATTGATTTTGGGAGTATTCTTGCCTGCGAAGAAATTTCAAGGGAAATTACGCTCATTAACTTCAACGGCTCAACACCTGTAACGCTTTCAAGTTTTATCTTATCCGGTGATGACGCAGGATATTTTTCTTTAATATTGCCTGATGATCTCATGTTCATGCCGGGAGATACTTTCAAATTCAACGTAGTTATATCACCTGACTCAGACAGAAGTTACGAAGCTGAACTAAGTATTGGGAACAGCATTGATTACAATATCAATATTTCTTTATCAGCTAATGCTAAATATATAGAGCTTTTCTCTACGAAACCCAAAATTGATATGATACTTGATCAGGGCTTAAACTTCAAATTCCCTGTTCGCATGAAGATACCAAAAGTAGAGAATGAAATAGTAAGCTTATCAATACTATCAAAATTTAATAAGAACACTTTGAACTATTCATCTTTTACTACTAATGGCGGCAACCAAATTGAATGGACAGACAGTGTCATTGAGCCAGGAGTTGTGGAAATGAAAGCAGAGGGAATATTTACAACACCTTACGACGACGAATGTTTCGAACAGGAATTTACTGTTTATTTAAGTGATGTCAATAAAACAGACATCATGCTGGAATCTGTGCATGAGCTATGCAATTCCCCTGAATACTTCGGCACAACTATTGAAATGAAAGCATGCTTCATAGAAGGGCGGCTTATTATACCTGGCGATACGGAATACTTCTTAGCGGCAACGCCCTCGCCTGCCGACACTGAAATAGAACTTAGCTATGGAGTTGGTCTCGATGGATATACAAGAATTGAGATATATAATACGGTTGGCGAGCTGATTCAAGTAATCAAGGCAAGCACTATGAAGTCAGGTGAATATACTGAAATACTGAATATAAATAACTTTAATAGCGGTATTTATTTTGTAAGAATGCTATCGGGACCTTATGAAGAGACTATCCCAATAATAATTACAAAATAAAACTCATCGCATCTCAGATTTCGATACAGCAGACAAAGTGAAGTAAAAAATGCTACCTTTGCCTGCTTTGCTTTTCACACTTATATTGCCGCCGTGCTTTTCTACAAATTCCTTGCAGAGTATCAATCCAAGGCCAGTGCCTTTTTCATTAGCAGTGCCGGGTTGGGTTACATTCTGATCTATACGGAAGAGTTTCTCTAAGATTTCCTGCGACATTCCCACACCGGAATCCTTAATATATATCTTTACCATATCTTCTTCGGATATTTCTTCGACTCCAATAATTATTTTTCCATTCTCGGGTGTAAATTTAATGGCGTTTGATATTATGTTCCTGATAATAGTATTCACCAGATTTATATCTGCCATTACCATAATGTCATGTGGTATAATATTTTCATATTCAATACATTTATTATCAATAGTCAGATACATCAGATCAAGAACGTTTTGTGCAATAGAGAACAAATTGACCTGTACAGGATTGAACTGTATAAGCCCCCTTTGAGAGCGGATCCAGTCAAGTAAATTCTCTAATAGTGCATAAACCTGTTGTGAAGAATTCATGATCATTTCTAAGAAGTGCTTCCGGTCCATTTCGTTAAAAGTATCATATTCATCGAATAGCAATCTTGAAGCATCTTTGAAAGAGCCCAAAGGATTTTTCAAATCATGTGCAATAATAGAAAAGAATCTATCTTTGGTAGCATTCAACTCTCTAAGCCGTGCTTCGCTTTCCCTTAATTCTTTTTCTTGCTTAATGCGATCAGTGATATCTTTGCAAACGCCTTCATTATATAATATATTGCCATCATCATCTTTAATATATCTTGCATTATCCTCGATCCATACAATCTTGCCATCTTTTCTTTTCAATCGGTATGTTTCTATCTGGTTAATGAAATCTGTATTTTGTACATTCAGCTCGTCTCTTTCCGATTCATGCACATAAAGATCCGTCGGGATAAATACTTTCTTTAATTCCTCTAAGCTGTCGTAACCCAGCATTTTAATAAAAGCCGGGTTTGCATCGAGAAAATATCCTTCGGCAGTAGAGCGGTAAAAACCATTAGGCATGGTATCAAACAGATTCCTGTATTTTTCCTCACTTTGCCGTAAAATTTCTTCAGTTTGCTTGCGGTCAGTTATATCTCTAAAAGAAATAAGATCAGCCAGCTTGCCTTCGTAATGAATGATCTTGCCTATACTCTCTATCCAGATTTCTGAACCATCAGCAGCGTAACAGAGATAAACAGATATATAGGATTCCTCGCCATTGACCGCATTCTCAAAATCCTCGGCAACTTTGGGTATTGATTCAGGAGCAATAAATTCAAAGACTTTTTTGCCAATCACTTCGTCAATTTGATTTAGTTTAAAAATATTGGCAACTGCCTGATTAGCAAAAATAATAGTTCCATCTAAGTCAAGAATAGCTATACCTTCCATTGAATTGTAAACTAATGTGCGGTACTTTTCCTCGCTTTCGCGGAGCTTGTTCTCTACGTTTCTTCTCTCAGTTATATCCCTTACAATACCGATCATCCTGAGAGGATTGCCAACGTTGGAGAATTCAACTATTCTGCCTGTAGATTGCATCCATTTCCATTCTCGGGACTTAGTCATGATTCTATATTCAATTGTAGCTATCGAATCGCCAAAAATTGCATTGTTTAAGAAACCAGCTACTTTTTCAACATCTTCAGGATGAATGATATCTAACCAATTCTGAAAACTGTTTATACTTGATTCATTATTATACCCAATCAATGAAAGATATTCGTGGCTTACTTCAAGCTTGCCCGAGGGAATATGCAAATCAAACCAGCCCTGATTAGAATTGCTCATAGCCAAAGATAAGCGTTCAGCGCCCTCTTCAATTTCTTGAATATTTTCAGCTATCTCTAAATTCTTTGCATTCAGTTCTTTATTTACAGAAGCAATTTTTTCATTCTCGATAGCATAATTTTTTACAATTATATCAATAATGAAATAAAAGAAAAGCAAATACACTATGCCGCTTATTAAAATATCTATAAAGCGTTGCTTAGTACTATCATAGTCAACAATATATTCAGGATAATAATATTGAAGGAACATCAACATTGTATGTAAAATAAGATAAGAAAATAAAACGATAAGCCTATATTTCTTTTTAACTAATATATACATTACCAAGAAGAACATTATCATTAATAGAAGTGTTGTCCCTTCATAGCCAGAGTTTGAGATCCATACAATAATTATAAAAAATAGAGAAGTAATATAAAGCGGGAATACAGTCTTTTCGTGATTTGATGAGTTTCTGGCTGAAAGATAGAAGTAAGTAATTACAAAAAATCCCAGAATAGAGCTATATAAAAGGTACGATTCTAAAGCTAAAACAATAGTATTAATAAAAGCTATTACGCTGAAAATCATGATAATAAAACAAATTAATATATGGATCCTTCGCTTAAAAGATAGATCTACATTAGAACCGAAAATCAATTTCGATATTCTATTTCTTAATTCTTCTAGCATTTTCATCATGTTTCCATATTTTTTTAAAATTCCAATCGTCGGCTATCCTGCTACAGGTGAAGTAAAGTGGAGAGTGCTTCTATTGGCTTCTTTGCATTCTACTCATATATTTTTCACCATGCTTTTCAATAATTCTTTTCATAACAAAAGTCCAAGCCATGTACTTGTCTCGTTTTGGTGCCCGCTTTGGATACCTTTTTATCAATTGTAATAATATTTTTTGTTATCACCATTCATTACAAAACTATAGTCTTTTATCATAACTTCAATGCAATCTTTGAGATATTCGTTTTTGCAAATAATATCGGCAATCACAATAGTGCCAACTCTTGGAGTCAATTTATTTGAGTTTGACAAAAGATTTCTGAACACTGTATTTATCATAGACACATCAACCAATTCATAAGTATCATCGTTAACTTTATTAATTAGCTTTATCCAATTGTTGCAAAATGCAAAAAAAACGATAAAGATACACAAAATCAATCAATGATTCAATACGTATAAATACGTATTTATATGTATTTCTCTTCTATTGAACTAATAGTATATTTGCAAATACAGAAAAATACAACTATCTTTAAAATAGTAAAGATTT